>JAIRLW010000556.1 GCA_031259095.1 Planctomycetaceae bacterium
GTCCAGGCGGCGTGTGACCAATGTTCACCGGCTTGGTAATTTCGGTAAATCCGTATCAGGTAAGTTGTTGCCTTACGTCCGTTTCCGTTCTGCAAATCGTCCAACGCCAGAAAATATAAAGCTCCGTCAATATGTTTACTGTTCGGAAAATGATCCGCCAACAATTGAAAATATTCAACTGATTTAATCGTATCACCATAAGAATCATAATAAATCCCAAGAAACCAAAGCGCATCTTGATATTGCGGCGACGACGAAAATCCGTCAACTATTTTCTCAAGTAATAGTACGGCTTCTCGTTCCTTACCAAGTTGGTAGGCAGCTTTACTCCGAAGTAATAAGGCTTCGGCAAAAATAGACTCTTCCGGTTTTTGAGCAATAAGATCAAGAAGTTTACTATCAACCTGTTCATATCGTTTTGCTTTGTAAAGTGAATTACAATCACGGATTATTTTACGTTGTTCCGATTCGGAAAGAATCGGTTGCGCGGTTATTCCCAATATTCCCGACGTATTAACATTAACATTTTTTGCCGATTTGAGTAATTGCTCTTGAGTTTCCTGCAACAAATTTTTCTGAGCCGTGTCGGACAGGTTTGTTCGTGACATTCGTGACATTAACGCGGAAAATACGGCGTTAGCCTGTTCGATATCGCCTAATTGAGCCTTTGCCAACGCAAGAAGTGAACAGGCTTTGACAAAGGTTAATTCGTTCAACGTACCTTCCGTTCCTGTTACCGTATAATTGATGTAATATTGTTTCGGAACGGTCAACTGATTATACTGAGTTGCAAGAATTTGTTCAAGTTGTTGCGCTGCGGCGGAATAATTTTCCTGATCATAAAATTGTGAAGCCCGCCAAAACCGTTCTAAGTCAGTTCCTTGTGTTGTTGAAGTTTGCTGGCGTCCATTGAAACGTCCGCCGCCGTTGTTGGGATTCCATTGTCCGGTGTTGCCGACGGTATTGTTGCCCGGCGTCCATTGTCCATTGGGCGTTTGACCTTGCGACGGATTGCCTGCCGGATTCCGTCGCATCCGCGAACCTCCGCCGATAGTTGGATGTTGCGGTGTTGTGGTCGAAGTTGAAATGCCGGCTAATTGATTGGTTGTTTCCGTAACAATCGCGTAAAGTTCCGAACGTCCGAGCAATGCCGCTTGACTTTGCATTTCCCGAACAATCGCGTTTGCCTTGTTCGAATCACCGCTTTTCGCATACGCTTGAGCAAGCAATGAACAGGCTTTCATAAATGATTCGTCATTCAATTTCTGAATACCGGACGGTAACGGTTGTGTCAAATACTTGAACATCACTTGTCCCGTCGTGTTGTACTGAGGCAAAATGATTGATTCCAACGTAAAAATTGTTTGTTGCCAATTACGTTGGTCAAACAGAAACACCGATTTCAAAAGTGCAATTTCGTCACGATAAACAATATCGTTTAACTGTTCTATTTCCTTCAGAAGACTTTCTGCCTGCTGAGTTTGCTTCAAACCATAAAAACAACGGACTCTTACCAAATTGTCGTCGGTGGTCAATGGAGAGATTCGGGAAAATAGTTGTAGGGCTTCGTTGTAATCGCCGAGTCCGCCCTTGCAACGCGCCAGAACACGCATAGAATCCGTCAAATACTGACTTGATGACCAACGGCGTTGAAATTCAGCGAGCGTTGTGGAGGCTCCTTGAAAATCACCGCGTTCAAATAATGTTACGCCCCACTGATATGTTGCCGTTTCTACAACAATCGGATCGGGACTGCTCATTAATTGTTGGAAAATGGCGTTGGCTTCGGTTGTTTTTCCGAGTTGATTTTTCGCCCACGCCAACCCGATTTTGCTTTCAAGATTTTTTGCTCCGTTTGGAAACATGTAGTCGCATTGATCAAAATAAAATTCCGCTTCTTCGGCATAGTAGTCCGCTTTTTGGACGTCGTATTCCGCAACGCTATTTCGCATCGCAATATCGCCAAGATAATACAACACGAATTGAAGATTATTGTCTTGCGGCAAAGTATCAACAAAGTTTTCCAGACGAGGTTTGGCAACACTAAACTGTCCTTGCAAATAGGGAATATCGGCTAAACGAAACAATGCGGCTCTTGCAAAAGGATCGTTCAAACTGACATTAACAAGCCGTTGGTAATACGTTTCGGCTGAAGCGTATTGTTTGAGGTACAGCAGTGATTCCGCCAAATAGTAAGTTGCGGCGATGTTCTGGGCGTGATTCGGATATTGAGCGGTAAAAGCCGCGAACGCTGTTCGCGCCTGTTCGTACTGTTTAAGGTCGAACAACGACTTCGCCGCGGTAAAACGATCAGAGGCGTCGTCTCCGAAAACGCTTGTATTAGAAGAAGTTAAGGCGATTAAAACCGCCATGTTTATTGCCAATAGTTTGAAATATTTCATTATCGTACCTGAATTCCTTTTCGGCACATTCACCGGAAATTTTTGCTCTATTTCCGCTCTTGTAAAATAAAACGAACGTAATATACAAAAAATTCGAAATTTCTCCAATACGAATTTCTGAAATTTTTTCTCAGCATCGTCTCTATTGTCCCATTTGTTCCTATCGCCCTTTAGAGTCAATATTTAGGGATAATGGGGGCATTAGAGGTATTAGAGATATTAGAGGCATTAGAAACATTAGAGATAATAGAGATGAAGATCGCCGAATTAGGCGGTAGGTGATGTTTCGCCGAAACATCACGTCGGCGATAGCCGACGCGGCCTTTTGGCAAAAGGTCGCCTACCTTGTGATTTTCGGGCGCAAGCAGTATTACCCCGTTGGGGCGGGCTATCATCTGAATGCCCTTTCAGGGCTAAATTCTCACAATACCGGAACAAAAAAATAAAATAAAATAGACCGTTACCTTATGGTAGATCAATAAGTTCCAATGGGATTGTTCCTAATGATTAACCATTCCGCAAGCCGGAAATTAAAGCACGGAATGAATTGAGTGAATGTTCGCGGTGAATACAAATCCGGTGAATCCGCATTGCGTCCAGTATCGCGGCGTTGCGAAAATCTTGTAACGTAAACGCCAAACGAAAACCAAGACGTTGAGCGGTTTCAATAACTTGTTCCGAAAAATCATCCGCAGAACCAAACGGATACGCAAGAGCATCACACTCTACGCCAAGTTCACGCTCAAGACATTTTTTGGATTCCAGCAATTCATCATTCAACTCCGTTTGATCAAGATTGGAAAGAATCGGATGTGAAAGAGAGTGTGCGCCAATCTCTATTCCTTGTTCGTGAAGCAAACGAAGTTCGTCCCAATTCAAAAATTCATATAATTCCCGTTTCCAAAAAGGCGTAAAATCAAGTTCCGTCCGGTTTCGTAAAAAACGCAACAAGTTTTCGCGTTCTTCAACTGGAAGACGTTTAATGCGGTGAAGCAATGCAAGCGATTCTTCTGTCCGTTGCGGAGTTTCCGGCGGATGTAACGAATACGTTATTCCGCCGATTTCAATATGGGAATCCAATAAACGGACAAGCCGCTCATGAATTTCCAACGCCCAAATCAATGAACCGTACGTTGCAATAAAATTTGTTGAAACAAAAATAGTTGCAGGAATTTCGTATCGGGCAAGCAACGGCGCGGCAAGTGTCAGATTGTTTCGATAACCATCGTCAAAAGAAACATGAACCGCATTATCCGGCAAAGGAATATTGTTTTCAATCGCGTTACGAATTTGCGGCAACGAAACCGGACTCCAATATTTTCGCAACTCTTTGAGCTGTTCGTTGAATTGTGTAACTGTTACGGCGATTCGTGTTCGCGCATCGTTTTGCGGGCTGTTGTCCGAAACAACACTGTGGTAGCAAAGTCCCAGTAATCGCCGCCGCGTTCGAAATCGCGCTAAACAATTCAATCCGAAAACTTCCGCTCCGCAAAGCAATATTTGTTTCAAATTCATGGCGATTGGGGCAAATAGAGAAACAGTTCGATAGAGTTGAAATTAAAATCGTATCGTTTTTTCCCAAACCGCGTTTGATATTCCGCGTGGTTGTAAAGCCAACGCCGTGTGTTTTCATCCGGTTCATAACGGTTGAAAACAACCGGAAGCCAAAGTCGTCCGGTTGTGTTTTGGTTCTGATCGAATATTTTTTGAAACGATACTTCTCCCGTTTCATAAAGAGGAATTTTCGGTTCAAGTTCGGGAATGTAACAATTGGCAATCAAAGGAAAACACGCAATCCGGTCTTCAGGTTGCCAGTGTTCACGAATATATTGACAAGCCGACCGCCAATCATAACGGCCACCGTCTTGATAATAACTGGCAAGTTCCGGAATATTTGAAAGCAGAACAAAAAAAATCCAAACACCATAAAGCGTCCGGCGATAAGGAATTTCCGATTGAATCATCAGCCTGCCAATCCAATCAATAAACAATGCTAAAATTACAAGAATTGGAAACGAAAAAAGAAAACGATAATGAATAAGATAGGCAATCTTCAACGGAAGAAGAAAAACCGTCACTCCACATAATGTTGCACAAATAAACCAATATCCGTAACCATTTTTTTTGAAACGAAATAAAACAAACAACCACGCCGGTACGCAAAGCATGAAAAATGACCAGCCGAAACTAAATGCCAATCCGACAACCGCATGAATTGAAGAAACGGTTGTTGTTGGGAAATTATTCCACGATTGGGCAAGCGGCAAAATATGCACAACGGCAATCGTCAACAACACAACCGACCAAAATCCTAAAATCAAAATAATTTTGTCGTGTAAAATATTGTTCCATAAACTATTTTTCCGATTGGTCTGATCCGTTTGATTTTTTTGTTTTGTTCCTAAATAATTGACAAGCAACCCAATGAGGAGAAATCCCCAAATGAGTCCTGTTAAAGAATGAGTTAACACCATCAGAATCGATGCGGGACCTAACACTATTGCGGCAACAACGGAACGCCTCACCGCAACATATCCGCCTAAAAGTAAAACAATCGAGATGAAAAAAAACGCCTGACTATAAAATCGATTGTTCTGACTGTGTAAAATATGATCGGGAAAAAGGAGAATTAACATTGCAAGAATCAGACTTGCCGAACAACCAAACAAAGGATAAGCCAACCAAAACACAATGCCGACACAAAACGATCCAATAACAGCCGGCAAAACCCGTGATCCGAATTCGTCATCGCCGAACAACCGGTAATCCAGCCAATGAACAAAATAAGCCGCAATAATCAATGGCGGCAAACGTGAAAATTGTGATTTTTTGGAATCGAATTGTGAATTTTTGAACATATACGACGGAATTGGTTGACCTTCGAAAAAGTACCGCGTTTCCATTGTCGTATAATTTTCATCGAAACCGTGAGACCAAGTTCCAAGATGATAAAAACGTAACATCGCCGACAATGTTACAAGAACAACAAACAGAATAAATCGGGAAAAATAATTAAATTTTACAGAGTCTGCCATAAATTTCACGACAAAAATTAAATGATAGTTGGGAGTCTCTAAAAATTAATTTTATTCGATTTCGGTCGATTTTAATCGACTAAAAATCGACCGAAGTCGAAATAATTTGTTTTTGGCAAATAGTATTTTTAGAGGTTCTCTGTTTAGCGCGGATAGTGTCGCAAGCGGATTATTAACCTTGCGGTAAAAATTTCGCTTGCGTCCACTCTTCTCCACTATCAACTCTCCCGTTATCAACTATTTTTCTTTCCTTTATCAGGGTCTTTGCCGAAAAGCAGGAAAAGAACGAAAAAGACCGCAATGAAAATTGCCGGACCTTGAAGGATTCCTTTCCAATTGTAGGCTTGGACGGCAAGATATTTTTCACGGGCAATTTCAAAATCACCTTCCGTTTTTTCGGCAATTTTACGGAACGTTTTTTCGAGATCGGTTTTGCTGTATTCCACGCCGCCGACAAGCAATTTTTCCGATGCTGCCTCAAGTTCTGCCGCACTGATTTTGTTATCTTTATTGGCGTCAAGCAACGAACCAAGATCGGAAATTAATTCCTTTTCCTGATCTTTATTTTTGTTGAGAATATCAGTAACTGTTTTTCCCAAGTCTAAGTAACGCCACGCGGAATCGACCATAGTAATGTCATTCCATTGCGGTAATGCCAACGCGGATTCTTCGGTTTTGGTAATTTCCGGCGCATTTTGCGGTAAATCGCGTACATATCCGTACAGTTGACTTCCCAAAACCTGACCAACACCAAGCAGCAGGAACGCCATAAGACTTTGAACACTTGCCTTGAGATCGGCGGGCGCTTTTTTGTCGGCATACATGTAAGCGGCAACATAAAGAAAACTGTAGCAAAAACCATGCAGCAGCAAACCGATGATGGCAAATTCAAAAGTCGGAACCATGAAAACGAAATAGCGTAACGACCATGCCCCGATTCCAAGAACAAGAACCCACTTCAAACCAATCACTCCAATCGCTATCGGAAGCAGCGACATGAAAAAGAGTTCTGAAAATTGGTTAAGAGTGGTGAGTGCGAGCGGCGAGGGATAACCGTGTTGGTTTAAGTAGGTTTCCTGAAACGGAAAAAAGAAATTACATGCGGGAATACTTGCCAGAAATGCACAAAGAACGAAAAAGGCGAACCCGAAATCTTTGAACAATTTCAAGGCGCCAAGACCAAGTGCATCGCTTAAAAAACCGCGCTGTTCACCGGAAGCGGGAGCGCCTTTGGGCGGCGTGTCGGGCAAGGTCAGACTGTAAAAAGCCAGTAAAAGCCCTGCACCGCCTCCGGCGAAAAAGAAGTAGGGTTGATCGGCTCCGCCAAGAAATGCGGCGATAAACAGATTAACCACAATCCAGCCGATAGTCCCGAAAACGAAAACATAAGGGGCTGAACCTTCTTTTGAGTGTTTGAAGACGATGGAGTTGACCAGGGCAATCGTGGGCATGAAACACACGCCGGACAAAAGGATCAA
>JAIRLW010000570.1 GCA_031259095.1 Planctomycetaceae bacterium
CACCACGCCCGACAGGACTTGAACCTGTAACCTACGGATTAGAAATCCGTTGCTCTATCCAATTGAGCTACGAGCGCAAAATCAGAATTTAAATAAATCAAAATATAAAATTAAATGTGAAAGTTTTTTTCTGATGACACTTTTCTAATTTAATTTTTCTAGTTTAATATTCCGGTTCAAAAACGGAAATCGGGGTATGGAAATTTTCGTACGGAAAAATTCCATACCCCGATCTCTAATCTTGAAAATTCAATCAGAAAACTGCTTGCACGGTAATATATCAGTGGAATTATTGTCTGTTTTTTGCAAGTACTTAACTCAAAGCAACTTACATCAAATTTGACATTTTAAACCTTGAAATTATGTGTGTTCTTAACTGATTATTACATAAGAATTTACGTCAAAGACGATAATTCCGCTGATATATTATCTTGCACGTTTATCGGATCGGCATTCCCTGTTTCAGTTCCTCACAACAGAAGGAAAGAATCGGAAATCACGTTAGGTCATAAGACGTAATGCCAAAATACTAAAGGGAATAAGTAACATCCAAACAGCAGCCGTTGAAAGATGCGGTCCCTTCCACCAATGTCGCCGTCGCTTACTCATAAGTTTCTCCAAAAAATGATTGTTTTTACCAAATTTGTGAAATAACAGCCGGAAACTGCTCACATCTCACAAATATCTCGACTAATTATAATCACCCCAACAACCTTTGGCAATCCCCCAACCACAATTCAATTCAAAGTATCCCGCTGTGGAATATCCGATCAGAAAATCTGTCATGGAATAAGCCGTAGAATAAATCGTCCAATCATAACTAGAGCGTGTTGACACTCATTTCTCACAAAAACACAGATATTAGCGATTACGATGAAGGCGTTATCAGTTTCCTCTAATTTATCATACCGTGTAAAAATCCGCCTGAACTCTTTTATATTTCGGAAGCGGCGTTCCACCATATTTCGATGTTTGTACAAATCTTTGTCCTATTCCCACTTTTGTTTTCGATTTTTTTGGGCGGTACCACTGGTACCATCTTCCATTTTTTTGTTTTTTCGCGACAAGAATCCCTGTAATATATCAGTAGATTTTTTGTAATGATTCCGTAGCGGTAAAGCGAAGTAGGCCATTACGGAAATTCCGCTGAATCATCACACCTCTTATTTTTTGAACCAATTTCCGATTTTTCCTTTGAGTGAATGATTGTATTCTTTTCTCATAGGCATTGATTCGATAATTTGCGTGAATGTTTGGGTGTTGATGAGTTCGAGGGACAATTTGTAATCGCGTTGCATATCACGGTTGACTTCGGTGGTTCCTGAGGTGATTTTTGCAAACAGCAGATAATCAACCGGAGTTCCGCCGCGTCCCATTGCGGTGGTAAACATCCGCATGTTTTCTTCAATAAATAAATCGTCCGGACGTAACGTGAGAGCGCGGAGACCGGCAGTAACCGCACGATCACTGACCATTTCAAATTGATCCGACTCGGAAACTTTTTCGAGAATTGCCGTTTTGATATGTTCTTTGAAATCGCCGAGTTCCTCAACACTGGCATTTTCCAAACTGATAAAACAAACTTTCCGTCTCAACACTCCCGTCGTCATACCGTCATTGAATGCGACTTGCTGAATTGGTTCGACCGCAGCACGGGCAAGAAGTTTACCAACCGCTTCACGAACCATCGGATTGTAAACTTCGGCTCCGGCACGATCACTGCCGACATTGTCGGATTCGCCGCTACGCATCACCCGCGCCTGCGTTCCGCGACATCCGCAAATAAGTAAAGTAATAAAACCAAAAATAATCAATGTTCTTAAAATGTTCATTGTCTGCTGATTGCTTGGGATTAGGGTTGGAGATTGATAATTTATGGCAACTCCTAAAAACTTCGACTGAAATCGACCAAATTCGATATTCAGCCGATTTCAGTCGATTTCAGTCGATTTTGGTCGATTTTGGTCGATCAAAAAAGGCGTTTTTAGAAGTTGCCTTATGATTTATGATTTATGATTTATGATTTATGATTTATGATTTATGATTTATGATTTGCGGCGCAAGCGGATTACAATTTTTGTGGTAATTTAACTTACTAAATCCCAAATCACACCTCGATGAACTCTTCCGACAAATCCCGCAACTCTTTATCCAAAAACGGAATATGGTTACGGTGCAATGTCAGAATGAAAGTACGTGGAATGTGATGTGTGATATGAAATCGGATCATTCTTGCGGCGTCGTGTTGCATTTTCGGCGAGGCGTAGTCGATATTTTCGAGTACCAGTATTGTTGGTCGTTGTCCTGCTTCATCCTCAAGAATACGGTCGCAAAGCCGTTGCCAGAGAATGGCGCGATTGATGAATGGCGAATCGGTTTTGGGGTTGTTTTGTAATATCATCGGCAGATTGATGCGGAAAGTTCGTTCGGATTGCGAATCTTCCAACGCCGAAAGGAACACTCCCGGCAAAGTCGCTTCGCCAAAATCTTGGACGTCCAACGAAATAAACTGTCCGTTTTTTGCTTGAATCGACTTATGAATGTCTTCAAGGAAATCCCACTCGGCAGTGCAAGGCAAATCGCTATGCAGAAGCAATCCAAGAAGTTTGGAGTTATTGGTTAGCGATTGAATCTTACTAAAAGTATCACCGTTAAAAAATTCCGTTATTTCCTGAGAAACAGCAAGTAAAGTCATCAACAATCCTCCTTCGGCTGCAAATTTCAAGTGAACGCAAATTGGTTAATCAAAATATGCTTCTCGTATCAGAAGCGATTCCGCAATATTAAAAGGAATCAGCGTATCATAACAAATATTGAAAAATCAATAAAGACCAATTTTTCCGATTATTTCATCTTTTGGGAAGGATCAT
>JAIRLW010000573.1 GCA_031259095.1 Planctomycetaceae bacterium
GAATTTTGAACATTAAAAGAACATCAAAAGCAAGACGACCCGCATTCGATTTCTTCTCGGACGAACGAACCTGATTCAATAAATCAAGAAAAACAGACCAATCAATCAATTCATCAAGACGACGTAAAAAGTTGTTAAGTTGATTAATCTTGTCGAGCTGATATTCAACATCAAAAAACGAAGGGTGAGACATTGAATGAAAAATGAAAGTTAAAAGGGTTAATGGAAAGAAATGGAAAAATGAACCAATACGACAATAAAAAACAACACAATACCCGTTCAGATAATACTTAGAATAACAAAAAAATAAATCGGGACAACCATCTGAAAAAATAATTGGAATTTTTAGAGATGCCCCTATGAATACAACACAGTCGTCAGCCATATTCACGATGAAATTGTTTGGATCGAAAACGCCCTCATCCAAGACGGCACCTTTTGTTTGCAAGGTAAAAAAGTCTTCCAAAATCCCGATTCGCCGTATCAAACGATTACGGTGGATGTGACGGAACATCCGGTGGAACGTCCTAAAAAAACAAAAAGATTGGTACAGCGGCAAGAAAGGACAACATACCATTAAAACACAATTGGTTATCTGTCTTGTGACCTTGACGATTATTTGTCTCGCTCAAGCAGAGGGGAGAGTGCATGATTTTCAACTGTTCAAAGACGATATTGGGGATAGTATTGATGAAAATATTTTAGTAGAAGGTGACAGCGGATACCAAGGAATAGAAGGATTACATGCCAAAAGCAAAATCCCCATAAAGAAACCAAGAGGCAGGGAACTATTGGAATTGGAAAAAGCCTATAATCGCCGATTAGCAAGAGAACGAGTCGCCATTGAACATGTAAACCAAACCATTAAAACGTTCCGTATTTTAAAAGACAAATACCGAAATCGACGGAAAAGTCACAATATTCGAACAACTCTACTCTGCGCTATCACAAACCACGAATTAAAAATACAAAAAGGTTAGAGAAAAGGTCTATTGAATATATTTTGTGTTCTAAAAATAAAAACCGAATTTTAGAGGGCAATGAGTAGATAATGAGTAGATGTCTTTTATTTTTCTTTCTCGCTTATTTTTTCAAAACCGCTCACACCGGTTCCTTGTTTCATGAGTTCTTTTAATTCCGGCAGATGAGATTGATAAATTTGTCTCGGATTCGTGTGATGTTTTTTACAAAGCGACGCCGCCATGCCAATCACTTCTCCCATCATTCCGCCGGTTCGCATCACTCGCACCGTGCCTAACGTTACATGAGTTACGCTAATATTTCGCCCCGCCATCAAAAGATTATCGATATTCCTGGAATACAAACACCGATACGGTACGGCAAATGGCTTGATTTCCCGAACATCGGCGTAAGATAAAAACGCTTCTTCCTCCATTCCTTTGATTGGTTTGGGATAATGAAGATCAATTCCCCATGTTGTTGTGAACGATGCGTCTTCAAAAACTTCCTTGTTGAGAATTTCCTGTTCTTTCAAAATGACGTCGCCTAACAATCGGCGTGATTCGCGTTTGCCGCCAATGTAGGCAGCCCATTCCAATTTTTTATTCGCAAATTCCGATTTCCTGTTACTTTTGTTTTTCAAAAAATCCCAATTTCCGAACACCGTCCGCAACGCATGATCACGAATCGATTCAATATCTTCAATTTGATTTTTGTTCAATCCGGTTTCCCAATCCCAGTCGCCGCGTAAAATCGGTTGGCAAGTTTGTTCATTAAACGCAACCGCCCATGAACATTCGGGGAATGTGGTCTGTTCTTTTGTTGTTACCGCATACCATTGAACAGATGTTCCCATCACTAATTGATCCGCTTTTTCCGGCGCATGCGGTTCTCCGGTTTCCGCTTGACTTTCCCGTCCCATTCGATAATCGGCTCCGGCAAGATAACCAACAACTCCGTCACCGGTACAATCGGCAAAGAGATTCGCCTTGTATCGAAAACTTTTTCCAGTCAAAATATGTTTTCCGATAATAGACGTGATGCGATTTCCTGATTTTTCCACCTCAACCACTTGTGTATTTAAAAATAACGTAATATTTTTTTCACGCCGTACAAGTTGTTCTTTTTTATCATCTTCATAATTGCTTGCCGGACCCGCGTTATGAATTTTCTTTTCGGGATGTTGTTGAATAATTGCCGCTATTTGACGGCTTCGTTCCGTATTCGGATTTTGTTGCGATTCCCAGTTTGTCCAATAACCAACACCGCCCAATTCATCCAAAAGATTTCCTAAACGAGGATACGGTTGTTGCGCAATCTTACCGGACAATCCGACCCGGACTTCCGAACTATTATTCCCGCCGAGAACGGGACGATTTTGAATTAATGCAACTTTACAACCCAAACGCGCCGCGCTGATTGCCGCGCAACATCCGGCAATTCCACCGCCTGTTACAACAAAATCATATTCGCCCATGTCTTCCGGTTGTTCCGGCAGTTGCAGTTTTTGACGGCGAAAACGTTCTAATCCCGTCAAATTATTGGGCGGAATTTCGTTGAGATTGGTCGTTAAATAAATTGCGTCGCAACGTCCGTTAAATCCGGTTAAATCATGGAGCGACAGTTGATTGTTTCCCGCGTTCAATTCAACTGTTCCGCCGTCTTGCCAATGCCAATCGGCTTGTTCAGTCCCAAAAATAACATTCAATGCCTGACCATTAAACAGAATTTCAAAACGTCCGGGTGAACCGTCTTTTTTCCATGTTTTCACCCAATCTCGCGTTCTAACCCAGACTTTGTATTGTCCATCTTGCGGGACGATAAACGAATGCGCCGCGTCTTGAACCGGAACGCCCAAACCATGCGCCATAAGATAAGGCGATCCCATCTGCATCATGGATTGATTATCCACAACCCATCCGCCTTTATCGGTAAAACTTTCCGCTTCAACAAAAACAACAGAAGGTTCCGTTTGCGCAATCACGAAAGACGAAAAAAAAGAAACAATAAAAATCATAAAAACCAAAAAACAAACTCGCATTATAAATCTCCTGAAAAAAAAATTATTAGGTAAAATTGTTTCAAAAACAAATTCTTTGATTAAAGGGAACTTCTAAAAACCTATTTTTTTGACAGGATTTACAGAATTGACAGGATAAAAAATCTCATAAAATCCTGTAAATCTTGTTTATCCTGTCGAAAAAAAATTTTTTCAAAATTTGTT
>JAIRLW010000641.1 GCA_031259095.1 Planctomycetaceae bacterium
TGGGCTATTCGATTTCCTGCCGTTCACAGAGTCAAGTTGGCTATTGCCGCGCGACCGTAGGCGAACCTTTCGGCGAAAGGTCGCCCGCCTCTTGAGTTTTTTTGTGCTTGAGTGAATTAATAAATGTTCTTATTTTATCGGTTATTCCTACGAGGTAGGGAAAACGTTCTAAAAAAAATGAAAAGAATACGGAAAATTTTCCTTGCTGTTCTTAATTATGTTCTATACTCCACTAGGCTGATTTGCGTATCTTGCCTATACGCTTTATTTTGCCTTTTAAATTAATTGGTTGGTTTTCCGTTGGAGGTTTTTTCGTTGGGTGAAAAGACACGGGAAACTAAAATATTTTTCACGTCAACCGTGTCGCAAAGGATAAAACCGGTTTCGATTGGAAGGAAACCGTGATTTGAGAGTTGAGAGTGGAAAGTTGAGAGTAGGAAAAGTGGAACGTTTAAGAAAAACGATCCACGATCCACGATCCACGATCCACGATCCACTCCGAAAGACATTGCGTTGGAGAAAGAAAGGATAAACACAAATGACAGGACTCTATGTAGCCTCTAATCCAACTGCGCTCGGGGCGCAGTTCAACCTGACGCGGAACATGGGAGAGTTGAGCAGCGTGTTGACGCGGTTGAGTACTGGTTTGCGGATTAACTCCGGTAAGGATGATCCTGCCGGATTGATTGCCAGCGAATTATTGAAATCTCAAATTACCGGAACAACAAAAGCAATCACCAATACCCAACGCGCCAGCAGTTTAATTTCCACCGCGGATAGCGCACTTGGTCAGGTGGGCAACTTACTCAACGATATTAAAGGACTCGTTGTTGAAGCCGCCAATACCGGAGCCATGAGCGCAGAACAAATCGCCGCAAACCAACTTCAGGTCGATGCGTCTCTCGATTCTATTGACCGAATCGCCCGTACAACCAGTTTTGCCGGACAAAAACTTCTGGATGGCTCGCTCGATTTCCGTACCACCGGAACCAATAACGGTTACATCAGTAATTTGCAAATCGATTCCGCAAACTTCGGAACCGCCGATTACATCGGTGTTAACGTCAATGTACAACAAACAGCGTCAAACGGTACGCTGATTTATCAGGGAACAGGCGTCGATCAAAAAACAACGTTGGATGTAACCGGCAGCGTCGGTTCAAAATCGCTCACTTTTGGCGCGGGAACAACAAACTCCGAAATCGCGTTGGCAATTAACGCCGCAAGCGATTCAACCGGCGTCAATGCTTTTGTTGAAGGTCTGGCGGAACGCGGAAGCGTGATTCTCTCCACCGCCGGAGCAAACAACGACATTGTGATTACCGCCAATAACGTTGGTTTCGACGCCGGAAATTATTCGTTCCGCATTACGCAAGGAACGGAAAACGACGCTCGTGTTGTTACGGAAGCCGCCGGCGGAAATCAAGGTGTTATTGAAATTACACTTGCTCCGTCCACTCAGCATGAGTACAAAGGTTTCGCCGGTCTGTTTAATATCACTATTGATACAACAAACAGAACAGATGATACCGGAGCCAATATTGCGGCTACTGCCCCTACATCGGTGAGTATGACACGCGGTACCGCCAATAGTGTGGTGTATCACGAGGATGCTTCCGCCGCTGTTGCAAGAACCGGCAATGGGAAATCAATCACTGCCGCATACACTGACAATACTGCACGTATGTCAGAGTTGAACGGTTGGACGGTAACCATTGATGATTCTGTTGATGCAAGTGCGGGAGCCATCGATGTTGATAATAAGACGGTGCGAATCAATTCTGCAATGGTTGCGGATCCGACTGATTTGGATGACTTTAATGCTCTTATGAATCAAGCATTAGCCGGTACGGAAGTTAGTGATGAAGGAACTCCCGATTTTGAGTTTACTCTTGCCGGTGAAGCTTTGGTTAATGGCGAAACTCTCACATTCAAAGACGGCGCCGATGCCGGTGAAGTTACCATTACCTACAAAGAAGGAGCAACTGCCGACGACATTCTCAAAATGTTGAACAGTACGCCGAATGTTCAAGCAACACTTGGACAAGGTGTTGACGGAACCGCTCTTATCAAAGCCTTACCGGACGGCAAAACGTATGTGAGCGCCGGTGATACACCGGTAAATACAGTAAGCCAATATACTTCCGGCGCAACCGCTCAGGATGTTGTTGATTTAATCAACAGTAAGTTAGGCGACAAATTCATGGCAACAACACTAACGGGTGATTCCGGTACCGGTCGCGTGAGTTACATGGACGCCGCTGTCGATTACGGCAGCGTTAATCTTGACAACGCTCTGCGGTTTACCGGTATGGACAACGGACCAGTTGTTCGGATTACGAATATGGGCGCCGATAACAAACCGGTTGCCAATCAACAACTGGGCGTCAAAATCATTCAGCCGAGCGAAGCCGACATTAAAGCGGGAATTCACACGCCGATTCTTGAAATCCGTCTGGCAACCGATGCTTCCGGTAACTCAATCACCACTGCAAAAGATATTGCCGACTTGTTTGACCGGTTAACAGCAGATGAAACATTGGGCGTTAGCGCTGAAGTGCTTTATCCGCCAGGGGTTGATCCGAATGGACGTATTTTCGGCATTGATTCGTGCGGCGATCCTATCGTGATCGAAAATTGCCCGACTCCTTACGGACTTGGTATTGTTCAACCGACAAACCAACCCGGTCCTTGTACTGTTGCACAAGGAGACCTTGTTTTACTCGGAACGAATCAGTCAATCACCGGCGATTATGCTCTTGCAAGAGTCGCAAGTGGTACAGCAATTACCGGAGTAGCAGCGCAATCCGCACCTAACGGGGAGGACGGAATTGATGATACCGGCGCTGCCACAGCGGCAACGGCATCATTAACCTTTGGCAATACGTCAGCGTTGAATGGTTTGACCTTCGGATTCACCCGCGATGAAACAATCGAGGGCTTCGATGAAACAACCGGAAGATTGACCATTTATCTCGGACCGGAAATTGTTACCGGTGGCGCAACAGTCGATGCTGACGTCGAGGCTGCGGTTAATGGATCAATTGCGGCAAACTGGGAAGCTATTCGGGCTTACACGGGAGCGACCGGTGATGCTGTTAAACTGGCGGATGGCTTTGATGCTGGTGATGATGCTATTGCCGATGCCGTTTCAGGAGCAACCACAAGAATTTCCGCGACTTCCTCGACAGATACGATGGTCGGAACACGCGGCGTCGGAACTGACGATCCTGCTTTAATTATCAGAGCGAATAACAAAGGAACCGACATGGCGGGAATCAATATCTACTTTGTCAATGATACAAGTCGTACTGACCTGGCACAATATACAGATCCTACCTCTGCAGATATTCCGGCTGTTGACGTCAAGTATGTTCAGAATGAAGATGGCAGCCGGTCTTTAATTGTTACGGGTAACATTCAGGATGCAGGTGCGACTCAAAGTCTTGTCAACAATGTTACTCTTGCCAATGCACTCAACGCCAACAGTACGTTCAAAGCGTATTTTACGGCGGAAGCATCCTTAATTGGCGATGATTCTGGTTCTGCGGATAACGGCATCGGACAGATTGAATTCCTACAAGACGTAACGAAAGTTGCGGCTCAAACGGTTGGCGGTTATCGGGTTGATTCTCCGGCAATTAGCGGGACGAACCAAACCGGAACTTCCAGCGGTATCGGAATGACCGGTCAGGCGGATTCCAATGAGCGGTTGGTATTGCAGGCAGCCGAAGCCGGTACCGAAAACTTCGTCAATGTTTATGTCGCGCAAGGTTCGTTTGATACCTACGATTATTACGGTAACAAAACAAATTACACCACCGGTACGGATATGGTCGCCACCATCAACGGTAATCTCGCCAATGCCAAAGGTAACAACATTTCGATTAACACGCCGGATTTGGCGTTATCGATGTCTGTTGCGAATTCGGTTGGTTATACCGGATTCACGATTGACGGCGGCGGGGCGTTGTTCCAACTCGGACCTGATGTTGTTTCGACGCAACAGATGAGACTGGGAATTGGTTCGATGATGACCACACGTCTTGGCGGTGCAAGCGGACAGGTGTACCAACTCAAAAGCGGCGGCAATGCCGATTTGAGAACTTCCGACGCCAGCCGGAAATTAGCCGACAAAATCATCAACGAAGCCATTTCAAGTGTTGCGACCACACGCGGACGACTTGGCGCTATCCAAAGAGCCTCGCTGGAACCAAACGTTTCGGCGTTGCAGGATTCGTTGACCGCGTTGACCGAGTCGGAAGCCCAAATTTCAAACGCCGACTTCGCCGAAGAAAGTTCCAACCTCACACGGTTACAACTGTTAATCCAAGCCGGCGCTCAAACGTTGGGTATTGCCAACCAACTCCCGCAATATGCGGCGTCTTTGGTTCGGTAACCTAAAGAACTTCAAAAAAGTAAAACGTAAAACGTTCTACAAAAAAAGAAAACAGCCGGAAGTTTTTTTACTTCCGGTTGTTTTTTTGTTTTTTTATTATAATTATTGTCCCAATCGTCCCATTTGTCTCTAATGTCCCTTCCTTTATAGGGACTTTAGGGACTTTGGGGACGATAAGGACGATAAGGGGCGATAAGGGCGATAAGGGCGATAAGGGCGATAGGGACAAATGGGACAAATGGGACATTAGGACAATCGGCGATAAAAACGCTACATTTATTGTTCCTGATTAACGTTGTTTGTCCAACTTTGCGGTAACCAATTTAAGGTACCGACAGAAAATCCGGCGGATGCTTTTTCCGTATCGGTTATGCGCGATTCGGAACGAAATTGCATGTCTTCCGGTAACAATTGATGCATCGGTTTACGAATTTCGTCGAATTTTAGTACATCGATTTTCGTCATTAGTTGAGGGTCTTTTTCAACGGTAGGATTCATTTTTTCTTTCCATTCCGCAATCGGCATATCGTACGTTATTCCTCCTCCCAACGCCGAAGGCGACGGCGTGAATTTCCAACCAAATGTTACATTTTGGAAATAATTCGATCCGCCCGTCCATTTGAAATAATCAAACGCACTTTGACTCGAAGGCGCGCCGCGAAATATTGCTAACGGAAATTGATTCAGGAAAAAAATCGAATTCCATGCTTCAATTTTCAATTTCATCGGTTCTGTCGCAAAAGAGTTTTGAATTTGTCGGGCAAACGGCAATGTTCCAAAAAATGTAATATGCTCCAATTGAATATGCACCTCCGAATCTTGCGGTGTTGTTCGTTTGGTGTCTTCCGTCTGAACAAACGGTTTTGCCAACGCAATCAGCGAATTTTTAACATGACATTCAATCATTTGCGGAACATCACATTGTAACAGCGTTGCTTCGCCCCGCAAAAAAGAATCCGTTACGGTCATGTTCAAATGCTCGGCAGTATCCAACGATGTTGTTTCAATATTTCTTGTATTTGTTACGCCGGAAGACGATCCAAACGAAGAAACCGAAGTGTCAACCGGTAAATCAAACACAATCGGATTGATTCCGCCTTGACTTGTGCTGTTTCGGAAAAACGCAACGTCGTCATGATACGCAGAGTTATCTGAAACAGATTTATTTCGTATCGTTAAACAACAACGTGAAAATATCAGTTTGTTGCCGCCGATCAACTCAAACAAGGACCAATCCTGCGCCAGAACTCCTTGACGAATACGCATTTCAATGGCAAGATCGGCAAATTCGAGTTCGCTCGAACCAACGGTAAACATACTTCGCGGATTTTGTGAAACGTAAGACGATTCGGAAGATTCAAAAAGCAAAATCGGATAATAACCTTTTGCCGCAACAATTTTTAATTGACGTCCGGCAAATATCAACGGATCAACTTTCATATAATTGTTCCATTTTAATTCGATAACCGTTTGTTTTTCAACATCGGCTAAAGCAACGCCAAGCGAAGCGTAAGAACCCGGAGTTTCGCCGCTCGGATCAACACAACGTTGTTTCGGAAGAGATAATTCCGATTCAATAAAGGTCGTTCCTTGTTTTTCCTCGAAACCGGATTGTTTTTGAATGTTCAAAACACTCAATATTCCGCCGGAATTCCGGCTTTCATCCTTTGAACCGGTTATTCGTCCGTTAATAGGAAGAAACGCCGGACGAAGTCCGCATCCGAAAGGATCGGAACTTATCGTTGCAGAAAATAACCAATGGGCGGAACGCGATACCAACGGAGAATAAGATGTTACATTAAACGAAACGCGGTTTTCATGAGATATTCCCGTTTCTTTTACCGTCGGAACGGTTGGTAACAATTTGGAAGCGGTCTTTTCTGTTTCGGATAAAGAAGGATGCGGTATGTTTGCCGTTTCCGTGTCAATTTCAGGAATATTCGGCACTTCGAATTTTCCAAACTGTTCGGAAGAATAGAGACTCAACAAGAATACCGTAACGACAAGACATGTTACCGCCGCAAGCCAAGGAAGATGTTTTAAAAGGAGCGATGTTCGTGACGGCGGCGTCATCACCCAAACAAGTTTGCCCGGTCCGGTAGGTTGAAGACCAAGTATTTTCGCAACATTAACCAACGATTCAATGAGCGCGGCTGGAGTTTGAAACCGTTGACGCGGATCTTTTGCCATCATTTTTTGAATCAACAAAGCAACTTCAGTAGGAATATTCGGTTGAAAAGCGCGAATGTCCGGCGGTTCATCGCCCTGATGCTGTAAAAGTTTTTGTAACACTGTTCCTTCGGGAAAAGGAGGACGACCGGAAAGCATGAAAAAAAACGTACAGCCAAGAGAATAAATATCGCTGCGAATATCCGCACTGCGCGGATCACGCGCTTGTTCCGGTGAAATATAATCGAAAGTTCCAAGTGTTACGCCGCTGGCAGTCAAGTCTTCTTGCGACTCCGGCGGATCAAGCAATCGGGCAAGTCCCATATCAATCAACTTGACTCTGCCTTCCCGCGTAATCAGAATATTCGACGGCTTCACATCACGATGCACCACGCCATGATTCGCCGCATGAGCTAATGCATGAGAAATTTGTATCAAATAATTGAGCGCCTGCGGTAACGGAAACGCATCATAATCGTCAACCATTGAACGAACATTAGTTCCTTCAACATATTCAAAAGCGATGTAAGGAATTCCTGATTGCTCGCCCGCGAAATAAACTTGTGCGATATGTTCATGATTGAGCCGCGCCGCCGATTTCGCTTCATTCATAAACCGAGCAGCTGTTCCCAAATCATTCGCACGTTGACGCGGCAAAACTTTAACGGCAACTTTACGGTCAAGAGCCGTGTCGGTTGCAAGATAAACTCTGCCCATACCGCCGCCGCCAATAAAACTGTTAATAACAAAATGTCCCAACATTGTTCCTGCTGGAATTGTTCCAGAAGAAAAAATTTCAGGCGTCAAAACCGCAGCGGTTTCCTCTGATTCCGACGCGGACGGTTCAGGCAAAAAACTTGAAAGTACCTGTTTTTCCGGCTCTTCCGGTTCTTTTTGTAATAATAATTCGTCGTCCGGCGCTCCAACCGGAATGGAATCAAGCGTTCCTTTTTCCGCGAGGCTATCATCGGATAACGGTAAATTATTGTCCGAAGAATCCGAAGATTGAAAATGATCTTCGTTCATGGTCGATTACCTTTAAACGTTATTTTTTGTTTCTGATTCTATTTTCAACATTTCATATATTTCCTGCCATGTTTTTAAATAAAATCCTGTTTCTTTATTAGAAAGTTGCCGGAAAGTATCGGAAGTATAAAATTTATCTGTCGCTTCCATTTCGTTTAATCCGAAGTCCTGCATCATCTGCTCTACAAGCGGTTCTGAAATATGTACAATATTTAAGATTTTATTTTGGTCGATAGATTCGAGCGTAAGTAACGATTTTACCGTACAAAAACAAATTTGATGCGTTTCTTCATGGTGTTCGAGTTCTTTCAGAAAATCGGCTTTATTTACTTTTTCTTTCAGATAATCAAAAATTCGTCGTTGCACTTTATCATTGGCAACGGGTCCTTCAACAATATCGTAATCATGAGTTGCGGACAATGGATCACGATTGGCAATAATAAAATCCAACCATTCTTCATTATAACATTTGAAATGCTTTACCTTGCAAAGCCGTTCCGTAAAAGGACTGTCGTAATAGATAAATTCTGTAACAACACCTTTTGTACGGTTTTTCCGCCCGATTATTTTTGCCCAATTTTCGGCATGACGGCGAAATTTTGTTACATAAAAACCTTGTCCGAAATCTTTATTAGGTTGACATTTTGACAAATCGATCTCTTCTATTTTCATGTAACTTCCATGAAAAACATTCATCAACGCAGCCCTCCATTTTCGTAACAAACCGTGTATAAGTCATTCAAGGCATACAACACGTTATCCGTGTGCAACGCCCACCAATGTTCATACAAAAAATCAAGCCCGCCGTATTTTTTTAAGTACAAATAAGCTTCCTGAACATCCATCTTATAAGCATCGGCAAACTTGGGAATAATGAAGGTGATAAAACTAATCTTGTCTCTTGTTTCTTTGTCCATTGTACCTCCGGTAATAGACTCATTATATTTGAAAATATGGTTTGTTGAAACTGTCCGCAGATGACGCAGATTTTCGCGGATCGTTTCAACAAATCACTCGTGTCCTCTGCGCTAATCTGCGTCATTTGCGGAGCATCTTTTCTAAAATTATTTCAACACATTGATCCCAACTAAATTTTTTGGCTTGTTCCAATCCTTTTGCCGTCATTGTTTTTCGTAACGTTTCGTTATTCAGCACACGATTAAATGCGTCAACAAGACCTTCGGCATCGTGCGGATCAAGCATCATTCCGGCGTCGCCGACCACTTCCGGCAATGACGAAGTATTGGACGTAATCACCGGCGTACCGCATTGCATCGCCTCAAGCGGCGGTAAACCAAAACCTTCATAAATCGACATATAACAAAAACAACTTGCTCCCGAATAAAGAAACGGTAAATCTTCGTCGTCAACATAACCGGTAAAGATAATTTTCTTTTTAACTTTTTCCGGTAAACGTGCAAATACTTTTT
>JAIRLW010000644.1 GCA_031259095.1 Planctomycetaceae bacterium
AATATCGGTATCGTGGGAAATGCCGGTCAAGGAAAAAGTACGTTCTTGCAGCGTTTAACCGGACTCGCTGAAACGGAAATTCCTACAGGCGGCAAAGGTGATTGTACTGGTGTTGCCGCAATTATTAAAAACGAATTTGTTTCAAACGCTTATGCGGATATTGAATTTTATTCGCAGAAAGAATTTTTGGATCGGGTGATTGCTCCGTTTTACAAAACAATGGAACTACCAATACCACAGTCGCTTGAAGAATTTGCGAAACCGTTTTCCGACACGATTTCACAAGAATTTTATGATGAAACAAAATTTATTGAACGTTTACAACAAGGACTTCCGAATTATCGCTGTTATCTAGGAGAAAAAAGAAAACGGATTGAAAGAGATGAAATTCGAAGTTACACAGCAAAAAGTGATCAAAATGGTCAACCGTTAATTACATGGGCATCCGTAAAATCAGCAGAAGTTCATTGCCGTTTCCCAAGTTTAGAGAAGGAGAAAATTTCGGTTGGAGATACGCCTGGTTTGGGGGACAGACATGTTCCTGATGCAGAAAAACAATTGATGGAGGATTTTGGTAAAAATATTGATGCAGTTATTATGTTGCGTAAAGTCAAAGAACGCGGTATTCGTAAGGAAGATGTCCGGCTTTTTAATCTTATCAGAGAGGCGATTCCAGAGTTAGAACCTGGTACATGGTCCTACTTTATGGTCAATGTTTTCTCCAGTGACAAGACAAATCCCGTAACAAAAGATGCGTTGGAATTTTTGCCGAAAGATTTACAAGATAGTTCGCTCAAAGGAATACGATCTTATATTGAAGTCGATTGTTCCGATCAAAATGCGGTTCTCAATGAGTTCGACAAGATATTAACCGATATTGCCGATAATCAGAAATCACTTGATGAAACACTCTATAATAAACGTTTTGAAAATGTGAAAATACTTATCGGAAACATCAGTGAATTTATCAAAAATGCAAGGAATGCTTTGAAAGAAGTTGGTAGGGATAATTTGCCATTATTGGCGTATCAATCATTGTTTGATACGTGTTGGAAAAAAATTTCCAACAGTCTGGAAAATGACATTAAACAAAAATATCGTTTGAAACGAGATGAAACTGATCCGGAAATTGAAAAAAAGATTGACCTTATTAAAGAAGAAGCAACAAAATTAATTTCAGAAAAACTCAACAATATCACTTCAGAACAATACGCAGGATCAAGATTAGGCGCATTTTCGTTTGAATTACAACATGATCTCCGTATAGAACTTGCCAACGCTTTTGACGCTTTGGACGACAACTTAGAATCTGAATTTATAGAGTTACGGCAATCAATAGTAGATTTATTACGGGATAAAGAAAAAGGAAGTCTTGATGAAATATTAGGTGAAAAATTTCAAAATTGCAGTCCGGAAGAATGGCTTAACGAGTTAGCGAATTGTTTTCAGGAAATTCCTAATAGTGATAAAATTGTATCGTCAATTCGTTCTTTAATTAATTCGACATTTACTTTTCGCGGTTATCTACTACCGCAAATTCGGGATAAACTTGATATTCTTGACTCCGACAGTGATGCTTCCGGAAGTTATAGTTACGAATCCGGTGATACATGGGAAGGAAAAGGCGGTGTTCGCCGTAAGTTTGAAATTGCTTGGAAAGAGGCAATGAACGCTTGTACAGAAGCCCTTAAAGGAATGACTGTAAATAAAAACCGAGTATTATTTGCAACAATAGATCAATTTTGTGACGGTATTTTACGTTCAGGCGGAGATAAAGCACAAAAACGTTGGCTCGAATTATATGATCTTTACAAAGAATCGATCTGGGATATTTTTAAAAAGAACGGTGATTATAGAAAATTACGAAACGACTATAATCTGTATGTTGCAGAAATAGAAAAGAATCTCGTTGGTTTACAAAAATAAAAGTAACTCTCACTCTAACTCAAATAAAATAAAATACAATGACAACAACTCTACTGAACAATAATGTATCAACAATTCAAATTGATTACGCACGAATGATTCTTGAACGATGTCAAGAAATTTTTTCTGTTGCACCTCCGAAGGAATGGGCGTCATCGGGATTAGCCGAAGATGTCGAAAAATTACGGTTACTAACTGATAAAACATCGGAGAATTTACGTACACCAACATTACGGATTGCTTTTGCCGGTGCAACCTCCAGTGGTAAATCGACTCTGGTAAATGCGTTAATTGGAAAAACGCTTATGCCTATGGAGGCTGGTGAAATGTCGGCTGGTATCGTACAAATTTTTCATGAAGACCGTAATAATATCCTGCTTAATATTGAAACACCTCAAACAAGTGATGATTCAATTCTGCCGCAAGGTCTGTGGGAAAAACTAACCGATTTTACAACAGAAAACGAAGAAGAAGTTTATGACAAATTAAAAGAAGCAATGTTATGTTATCATCAACATAAAAAAACCGGCAAAATTATTGCACCGAATATACAAATACGTTGTCGAACCATTTTAGGACAACAAACTGATTTACTTCAACTTCCCGCTGGTGTTGGTTTGGAAATCATTGACTTGCCGGGGATTCGTGAAGTTGATGACGCAGCGAATCTCAAATCTGTCCAGAATGTTCTCAAAAAAACAGTTTTAACAGTTGTACTCGGTTATGAACACACTTCTGAAAAACAGATTCAACCGCTATTAAAAGAAGTTAGCGAAATGATAACTTTGTTCGGAAATTCAAGTAACCTATTTTTTGTTTTGAATAAAGTTGACCGTTGGGAACAAGGTGATATGCCGATTTCAGATAAAATAAAACTATTACAAGATCAAATTGCCCCAATGTTAGAAAATAAAAAAAATAACGAAGGAGAGATTACAATTGCAATGGTATCAGCTATTCAACTTTATCAATATCAAGTTGGTCTTGGTTTTCCGCTTTCAAACAATTTGTCCGATCAACAACTTGGACTTTTAGCAAGCGGTATTATGAAACGTCCTGTGGATATTGATGACGACTGGTATGATTTGATATCTATTGTTGCAAAGAAAGTTGCAAAACCTTTTGAAAAATTACAAAAATCAGGTGAAATATCACAGGATACAAAGGAACTTCATCTGGCAAATTTAGAAAAGGCATTGTCAGGTTTTCGAGAAGAGATATTGAACAAAGATTTAAACCTAACAAAAAAACGCCAAATACTTGATAAAGCAATAGAAGAGAGTCAAGGGCAATCTTTGATTAACAGTCTTGCTGAACGTGTGAGCAAACAGCTGCCGCGTTTAGTTATCCAGCCGGCTGTTTACGAGTTTCAGATTGAAGCGGAAAAAACGCTTGCCACTGTTCGCGGTGAATGTTCTGCCGCATTAACTAAAACCAACGAGGCTCTCAATTCGTTAGTCAAAAATCTTGAAACAACTCAAATTGCTCTTTCGAAAAAATTGAAAACGGTTAAAGATGAATTAAAAAAAGATTTAAGTCAATTCGTTGAACTTTTGACCAGCAACGACTCAAGAGATTACGCCAAAGTTCGTAACTTGGTAAAAACAAGTAATTATCTTAAACCATTGGAAGGAGTATTTGATATTTTGGAAAAAATTAAACAAGAAGCAACAAATAAAATATTCAAAAAAGTTCAAGATTATTTGTCTGAACCTTCCCAATCTGTTACCTATTTACAAAAAGAGTTACAACAAGTTGGTTGTGCAGCCAAAGAATCCGGTGAATTTTGTAATAAAATCGAAGAGTTACCGGTAATTTTTAGGTTCTATCCTGAGGGTAAAATACGAATCAAAAAAGAATACTGTGATCGGAGTATGCAAGATCACATGGATAGAATTAGAAAAACAATCAATGAAACCTCCAGTACCGTTGTTCCTTTATTGGCTAGTTTTTTTCAAAAATCTTTGCAAGGTTCTGTTGATGAATTTATATCAATGATGTTACTGCTTTCCAAAAAAGTACGAAACGAACTTTACGGTGTTGTTGAAAAAGAGTGTCAAATAGATCAAAATATCGTCAATGATTTGATTCCGACTGATGATTATATCGCTAAACACGTTTCAATATTATTTGACGCCAATTCTCTCAACATACCTGAACGAGTTGAACCACCTAAAGACGAAACTGAAATTCGAACAAAATATCATAATCGAACTTGGAGTGAATGGTGGAAAGGTGTTTCTACGAAGCGAGTTGCAGAAGAGTATGAAGTTGATTTTATTGTTCTCAATTTTGGTACAAGCGATCAACTTATCGAAAATTGGGATAGTACGATTTCAACGGCGATTGAAGGAATGGCTGCGGGAATATCGGCTTGGTTTGAAAAAAATATCGGAGGGACTTTAGATTTTTTGGAACAAAAGAGTAAGGTAATGATAGAACGGTATCAAGAAATTTGCCGTCAACGAATTGCGGCAAAAGAACAAGAAACAACAGCGATCACTGAAAAATGGACAACATTTCAATCACAATGGGAACAATTACACAATTCCCAAAACGGTTTACTTAATGAACTAAGTAAACTTATCGAAACAGGAAATGTTTCACAACAATAATTCATAAATAAACAAAGAAAATAAACATGGAAAAACCTCAACAAAACGATAATGTCAAACAATTATTGCGAATTGACAAAGCCGAGCTATTAAAGTCAAAGCAATGGAATTTGTGTGATATACCAGCGTTAGCAAAACAATGTATACCAGCGTTAGCACAATTATGCAAGGTAGAAGCAAAGTTGTGTTATTATTTGCTTTGTCCTAATTGTGGTGATAATTTGAAAAAAAAGGATGAAGATGACGTAAGTCATTTCCATTGTCCTTCATGTAACCATATTTTTCGTATTTGGACAGAAGATTTGACAATAAAATTCGAAAATTCCCAAAAACATGTACCGCAATCAGCATCAAAAGATATGTTTTCATTAATTGTACTAATTTATGATTGCATTGAAAGCGGATTAGAAAACGATTCATTAAATGATGAGGTTGTTGATTATTTGTTGAAGTCGGATACTTGGTACTCGATTCAACAATTTGTTGATGAGAAAAATAT
>JAIRLW010000006.1 GCA_031259095.1 Planctomycetaceae bacterium
GTCGAAAATGCCGTCAAAGTCCGAACCGGCGCCGAAGGTTACAGTGCATTGCAGGATGAATAATGTTTTAATGTTGTTGTATTAAATATAAATAAAAAGCATTAAAAAAATTATTCTCCTAACAAAAATGTCGGCAGGTACGATTTTCCGGATCGTTAAAACGCCGCCCGTATGACGGCGCACCTGCCTTTTTTGCACTACAAATTCCTTCAGCTTGCGAAACATTGATTCGCGTTTTGCCGTCTTGGTCAGGATGTCCTCTTCGCAAAATCTCTGTCAACAAACTCGCCGGACTGCCCCAACGTTTTGGCGAAAAGACATGAGAGTAGGAACCGACCAACGGAAAGAATAAACAAAGTACCGGCAAACTGACAGCTCCTGGTACAGCGCCTTGAATGAAGTCCTGACGATATCGTGTATCATAAATCACAGCCGATTTCTGTTCCACAATTTGCTGCAATTCAGAAATAGCGATTTCCGGTACGTCCACTGCATGATATCGTCGGGTAACTTCGGCAACGGCTGATGGATTATTCAAAAAACCAATTGGACTCAATACATGATAAGTAATGGCAACGAAACCACAAACTACCAACAAAGACACTATCTGAGAAAATAATTTCCACCAATACTTTCGACGTATTGTTGTTATCGAAAGTTCGAGCGTTTCATTCCAAAAATAAGTCTTGTAAAAAATACCACACCCGATCACTAACAACACACACCAAAAGTAATCGGGTTTTGCTTGCCAAAGCATTACGTTATGAACAGGTTTTTCAGAAAGAATAATTGCAACTCC
This sequence comes from Planctomycetaceae bacterium, assembly GCA_031259095.1. Classification (GTDB taxonomy): domain Bacteria; phylum Planctomycetota; class Planctomycetia; order Pirellulales; family Thermoguttaceae; genus WRKP01. The sequence goes on from JAIRLW010000006.1 coordinate 800, forward strand.
GTCCCATAATGCAAGCAATTCCGCCATGGTCAGGTGTGCTAATTCATGCGGAGTATCCATGATGCGAACGTGATTTCCTTTAATGCCCAAAAAAGCAACCCAATGGTTAAATTCACTGTTATTGCTATCACGAAAATACAATATCATCGGACATTTTGCTTCTTTGATTTGCCGCCAAGTTATGTTTGCGTAACATTTCGAATTCCTCTATTTTTTATTTATGTAACTTGTTATATGTTTCCACAGTTTTCTGACAAGACCGAGAGACATTAAGATGATTCCGATAGCAATAAACCAAAATCGCGATTCGTCAATACCAGGTATAAATCTCTGACCTTGAATCCGTGCTAAAGCCAATTCGTCGGTCAACGGTTCTATTTTGCCGTCAATCCAAACATATTGAATTTGTGGGGCGTCTTGCATGTGCACGGGAGTATAGTTTGGAATCTTTAATGAAAGCTGAAGGGTATCAATAAAATCATCTGGAATGATAGATACATTCTTTATAGAATAATCATTGTTGAAGGTAGATATAAAAGGTTCCGCTCGCCCATCGTGATATATTCTTGCTTCAATTGACGTTGTCTTTTCAATATACTTACAAGGAAAAAACGGCGTACTTTGTTTCGCATCAAAATATTCTAAAATGATTTCACGACTTTGGACATTACCATGAGTTAGCCCTTCAATCGGACGGGAATATTTAATTTTGGTTAAAAAACATGTTTCATTTTTCGTTTCAAACCAAAACTCCCATTTTTCGTTGTTGTGATTACCCGATAAATAATATGAAAAACGGCGATCTCCTAATTTTTTTTGATTAACGTTAAAAGAAATTGATTTGAGAATATTTGTTATTGAAATAAAATCGCCTTGTTTCGTTGAGAAATAACCAAATATCAGAGGATGTAAATGAACAGTTACGGCAACATTCTTTGCCATTGGTTTTAAACTTGAATTTATTACATATTCGTTATTGTCGTAAAATATTCGCAATGCGATATCTTCACGAACACGAGTTTCAGTGATGCTGGTTTTTGAAATATTAATGCAACTCCAAAATTGTTGATTTTTCCCGTCAAATTTGATTTTTCCGCTGAATCCGCCTTCCGCTGAATCTGAAAAGTCGTAGGAAACTGTAGAAATTGTTTTAAGATATTCATCATATTGACGTACAATCTCTTCTTGCGTCAACGATTGTGAGAAAACCACATAAGGATATAACAAAACCGCAACGAAAAAGATACCTTTTTCTACTATTATCATAACACATTCGTAAGACTCAAATTTCATGGCGTCTCCTGCATTTTTTGTAATTTATGTTCATTTCTGTAAAACAAAACGTCCAACAATATCAATCAACAGTACCTACAGTTCTTTGGGAGAACAATGGGTAAAACAGTAAGTAAATTCGCTCAAATTTTTAAACACTGCGCGTTTTCATTTTATCCAATAAACTATCTCTAAAAAACTGTAGATACAATTGAGTATTAACAAGCGTCTTTCGTAATTATTTTTTACACTCCGTTTTGTAAGTAAATGGTTCACGCGTTGTACAGCCAGTTACTTGACTACATTGCCATGGAGAACCTGATATGCCTAGATATGTTACATCTATCGCATTGAGGTTCGTACCTCCAGCAGCTGCAGCCATAAAAGGGTACTGAACACATGCACCATTTGACATTCAACTTTTACCCAAAGTACGTGTTGAAGTTGTTGTTACGAAAGTTCCGGTCGATTCGGTTATTGAAACGGCAAAGAAAGTCTTATACACCGGCAACATCGGTGACGGTAAGATTTTCGTGTATGACGTCGAAAATGCCGTCAAAGTCCGAACCGGCGCCGAAGGTTACAGCGCGTTACAGGACGAATAAGGTATTAAAAAAATTATTCTTCTCCTTGACAAAAATGTCGGCAGGTACGATTTTCCGGATCGTTAAAACGCCGCCCGTATGACGGCGAGCCTGCTTTTTTTGTACTACTATTCTCTTTCTCTCTAACTCTTCTTAATCACTTAACAGCGGAATGGTATAGACCATTGGTTGTCCGGCAGGTTGGGCAGCGCCGACCGGACGAGCGCGGACAGTCATTTCGGTTACACCGTTTGCAATCAATTCACGCCCGCGACGGACAAGATAAACATGCTCCATTCGTCCCATGCTGCTTCGAACCGTTGTCTCCCGCATCGGACGATCAGGAACAATTAATTGGCAAGAATAAGTGTACACGTTTTCCGTTTCATTGACAAAAGTTTGAGTTACTTCAATATCTCCGTTCCGGTTTAATTGAGACGAAAATTCCATGTACACTTCACGGCTGCCGATCTGAATTTCATCGTACACGCTAAATTCTTGCGGATCAGGTCCTTGCGTTTTCAGATTGAATCGGATTGGTCGTCGTCCCGTGTTGGCGCGAGCGGTTAATGAAAGATTGAAAGTTCCGTTGCCGGACGCTCCAACATCCAACGCCAATGTCTGAGCCGGCGGATCAATAATCCAATGTCCCGGTCGCGGACTAACCGGCGAAATCTGGACGGCAACCGGAAATTCCGTATTGTTTTTGATCGAAAACGGAATCGGATTTTTTTGATTAATCATCGACGGAATTTCCTTAACTCCAAGTTGAATCCCCAAACGTAAACGGACAATACCGGAATGAATGTCGGTGACAAAAATGGGCGTTGGCGTTACCGGAATCATTTGTTCCCGTCCTTGTTGTTCAGGCGGAAAACGTTTTCCCCACACGTCGAGAATTTCCGGTTCCGTTCCGAGATAAAGAGTTTCATAAATGGGTTTTTCCGCAGAAGCCTTGTCATTCCAAACAATCATTACCGCTTTTCCGTTACCGAGATCGAAATTGTAATTCCGGCTTTGATTCGGCAGCGCAACACTTCCGAGAAATTGCCGTCCCGAAATTTGCGCGGCGGTAATGCGCCACGGTAAAAAAAGTTCGCCCGGCGTAACATTCGACCGTAACACGCCAGCCTGATTGTCTAACGGTCTGGACAAAAACAACGCTTCCGCCCCGATTTTTCCCAACACCATTCGGCGAACAAGATCGTTAATCCGGTCAGTTAACACATAATCCTGTTCAGCAAGCGGTTTTAACGATACAAAACGGCGAATCCGACTTTTCGACGTTTCTTGGAGATATTGTCTAAAATCATCCGACGAAAGCGATTCCGACGAAGTGAGCGATACAAATTCATTGACGGAACGTAATGCGGTAGTGGTATTGGGCGTGCTGAACCGTTCCGGCAACGGCTGTTCCCAACTCCACGCAAATCCTATCCCAAACCCTAAATCGTTACGATCAAAAGATTGCCGCAACTCTTCAAAATGTTGTGCAAAACCGGGAATTTCCGTAATACTTAAATCGTCGTCGCTCGTCCATTGCCAATCTTTGACCAAAAGAGCTAGATTATTAAGTGTTGGTTGCAGCGAATCCGACCAGAGGGTCGGCGCAAGCGAAAAAACCGACGCCGCATTGACCGGTCCGAATCGGATTTTAGTGCGAATTTCATCAGGAACCGGATGGAGCAAACCAACCACTTGAACCCGACGGCGTAATAAAACATCGCAAAGTTCATTGAGCATTTGGTATTGTTTTTCGTTCTTGCCGGAAAACCATGCCGGAATTTTGAGTTTTGAAATTCCTGATTGTGTTAAAAGCGGTAAACGGCGATTGATTTCTTCCAAAGTCCAGCCGTCAAGATTCCAACCGAAATCGCCGTCCGGAATGAACGAACCGGACGACATCACAACAAACGTCAACGATTCCGCATCGCCAAGCGGATCCTCGAAAAACACGCCGTCCGGTAATTTGAGATTTTTAATAAAAGTTTCCGGCGTTGAAATTCGCACCCGATAAAAACCGGGTGAAAGAATCGGCAATCCGCGCCAAATTGCCGTTCCCTGAAACACGCTGAATTTGTCGTTTTCCGCAACCACAAATTGCGAAGCGGGTTTACTGCCGACCATCAGTTCAATGTCCCGTTTGGCAATCACCCGTCCAAACGGGTCTTCCAGCACAAAGGACACCGCATGTTGCGTCGAATCAATCCCTTGAATCCGGCAACCAACGTCAATATTACGCGGATGAAAAAACAAATGATTTTCATTGGGCATGGACAACGAAACGGAAGGACTTTCACGAATTTCGACATTGGTAAAATCAACTCTGGCTCCGTAATCCTGCCGTCCCGACGGAATCACCAGCAGTCCGACCGCCACCGACTGAATCCCCGATGCTTCCGCAATAATCGGTCCAATTTCAAGCCGCCGCCAACCATTGGTGTTGCGAATTTTTTCCGAAGCAATCGTTTGAAGCGGTTCGGTTGTTTTTTCACCGTAAAAGGCAAGAAGAATAAAAATGTCGTCATGGACAAAATTAACCGCGTCAACATAAGTGGACACGATATAACTCATTCCCGGTCTGATAGGAATTTTCGGCGAAAAAACCGCCGCGCCTCCGCCTTCGACATTCATTCGGAGCGAATAGTTCCCGAAATTGTTGTTATTTTCGACAATAGCGATTTCAAGATATTCAGGAAACAAAATTCCCTGATCAATTCCGCTTTTCCGTGTCCAATAGTCGGGCCAACCGTCGCCGTTTTCGGCATCGCTGCTGCGGTCGAAAAGACAACGAAAAATCAAACCGCCCGACGGCGTTTGACGTGCAATCTGACCGGGCAACAACGGTTCCGACAACACGGAATCAACCGTTACGGTCAAAATAAAAACCATTCCAATCAAGAAAAAATAAAATCGAGACCAATTCATTTTCATTTTAGAGATTTTGAGAAAAAGTAATATTTTAGTGGAATTTCTTTTTTTCAATCTTAGCCCTGCTAGGGGCGAGAGGTGCATAACCGCAACGCAACCGCCGGATGTTTGAAAATACAAGGTAGGCGACCTTTTGCCCAAAGGTCGCGTCGGCGATAGCCGGCTTGCCCCAGTGCATGGCAGGAAATCGGAACGCAAAACGGAAAGCAATACCAATTGCCGTCCGAACACCGGGTCAACTCAGCTATCGCCGACGCTATTAATCAAAATGAATCAAAATGAATCAAAAAATTTCAGGCGAAACATCGCCTACCACTTTTTTTTTTTTTGTGTGTGTGTGATGGGCGCGGGCGTTTTGACCGTAGGTTGCGCTGCGCTTCACCTACGGTTATGCACCTCTCGTCCCTGCGGGACTAATACAAAATAAGGGATCACGAACATTCCACTGATATTTATAATAGTTCTGTTATTTTAGTGACCCGCCGCGTACAGTTGTTCCACTTCCTGTTGAGTGAGATGCCGCCATTCGCCGGGCGTCAATTTACCGAGTTTTACCGGACCGACCGCAACACGAATGAGCGTCAACACTTTGTGTCCGAGTCGTGCGAAAAGCCGTCGGATTTCACGGTTCATGCCTTCTGAGAGAGTAATATCAAGAATCGTACTTTGTTTATGCCGTCCTTTAATCACCGCTCCCGACACTTTTGCCAATCCTTCCGCAAGATATATTCCCTTACGTAATTGATTTACCGACTCCAATGTCAATTCGCCGGCCGCCTGAACCCGATACACTTTTGCTACTCCGTATTTGGGATGCGTTAAACGTTCCGATAACGCTCCGTCGTTGGTTAACAGAATTAACCCTTCGCTGTCCATGTCAAGCCGACCAATCAGGAAAAGACGACCAAATGTTTTCGGAACCAGATCAATAGTTCTTGCTCGCCCTTGTTGATCACGGTCGGTGCAAAGATAACCTTTGGGTTTGAAAAGAGCAAGATAAACCGGTTTGGTTTTTTTCAGACGTTCCCCATCAACTTTAATTTCACATTGAACCGGATCAACCTTACATCCAAGTCGGGCAATCGAACCATTAACTTCAACTCTTCCTTGCTCGATCAACTCTTCACATTGCCGACGACTTCCCAATCCGGCAACCGCAAGAATTTTCTGTAATCGATGCCCTTCACCCGATTCCGGCTCAAACACACTACTCCGACGTGTTGTTTTCCTTGCCGTTTTCGCGGAATGGTTTTTAACCGAACGGCGAAACGGTTTGGCGGGTGATGTTTTCTTAATTGTCCGTTTCACATAATGTTTAGACATGATTTTAATTAAGAGTTGATAGTTAATAGTGGGAATCTCTAAAAATACGATTTTATTATCCGCTGGTTTTGTCCATGATTCCAAAACGACTAATATAATCGTTCACGCCAATTTACACAATATAGACAACCGTCTCATCATTGAGACTCGTTCTGAGAATTATTAGGGCGTGTTGACACTAATTTCTCAAAAAAACGATGATATCAGCGATTGCGATGAAGTGATTTAGTTTTACCTGCCATAAGTTACACTTCCATGTAACAATTAAATCTGCTCCGTGAAACAACGAAACAAAATATTCCGCAAGCCGTTGACAGCGTTAATGGTTTCGAGCCGGTTCGACCCAAAGCAAGCGGGATATTTTATTGTCCGAATATTGACTTTGTTTCGATATTCTAAAAGCGCCGCCAATTAGAACTTATTAATTAACTTATGTCTTACTATCATATCAATTTTTTTTGATTGTCAAGAATAATTTTATTGTAATATATCAGCGGATTTTTTTAACATTAAATGTTAGTACCAATTCATTTGTTTTTCCCTTTCTTCTGCGTGTTTTGCGATATTCTGCGTATTCTGTGTTTAAATTTAACGCAGAATACGCAGAATACGCAAAATGACGCTGAAAATGGAGAAAAGATGGAGGGACAAAGATTTCACTGACTATATACCGTTTTCGTAATCTATCAGCGGAATTATTACAAAGATTTTGATTTCATTTTTACTAACCTCATTTCCACCTAATTTTCTTAACAAAACAACCTCAG
>JAIRLW010000122.1 GCA_031259095.1 Planctomycetaceae bacterium
GTCCACAAGTTCCCAAGGATTATCTTGTGTTTGTTTAATACCCAACGAAATCTCCTGACGATCCTTGTTAATTAAAAGAACCGCAACTTCCACTTCATCCCCAACCGAAAGCATCTCACTGGGATGATTGATACGTTTCGTCCATGACATTTCGCTAATATGCACCAACCCTTCAATACCTTCTTCAAGTTTAATGAACGCACCGTAACTCATTACGTTAACAACAGTTCCCTTAACTCGTGAGCCGACAGGATACTTTTCTTCGACATTCGCCCAAGGGCTAACCGTTTTTTGTTTCAGACCAAGCGAAATTTTTTCCTTTTCACGATCAATACTCAGGATAACTACTTCTAATTCCTGATCAATTTTTACCATTTCGTTTGGATTATTGATTCGTCCCCAACTCATATCTGTTATATGGAGCAAACCATCAATTCCGCCAAGATCAATAAACGCACCGAAATCAGCGATATTTTTGATAGTACCCTTGCGGATTTCTCCTTCGTTGAGTTGGTACAAGAGTGCGGTTTTTTTCTCCGCCCGTTCACTTTCAATCATTGCCCGACGACTGACAACAATATTTCGCCGTGCTTCATCAATTTTGAGAACTTTACACAAAATATTCTTATTGATATATTCACCAATATCATTAGGACGGCGAACATCGACCTGACTTGCCGGCAAAAAGACAGGAACACCGATATCAACTAATAGACCGCCCTTGATTTTTCGGAGGACTAAACCGTCAACAACATCGCCTTCCTTGACCGACTTCATCATGTTGTCCCATGCTTCGATCTTGGCGGCTTTCCGTTTGCTCAGGTTAATCATCCCGCGAACTTCTTCGCCGGTCACTTCGTCTTCGATTTCCTCGATGAGAACTTTGATCATCGTGCCGGGAACCGGCGGTTCTTCATCTTCTTCCCATTCTTCGAGTGGAACGATTCCTTCGCTTTTATAGCCGATATCGACGATAACAAATTCGTTTTCGATACGAACAATTCTACCTTCGGTGATCTGGTTGCCCACAACTTCCTGACCACCCCATTCATTTTCTTCAATCGGCGTACCATTCAAAGCCGCATCGACCTGCGGTTCCCAATTATCTTCATTTGCATCAAGTTCGCGGATAAGGTTCAGTTTGACCACAATAAAAATTCCTAAACAATAAAATTTTTTGAAAAAAGCCTCTCCGATGTACGGTACGGAGAAAAAAGGCTATTATCCTTGTTCAGTTTTCCAGCGAGTCAGAAAAACGCAATGTCTTTTATGGAAAGAGTTTAAAAATATCAATAACGCATCAATTCCAATAAAAAACAAATGATTTCATCCCAATAAGCCTATTTGAACGGACATATTCTAGTTATTTAGTTTAATTCGTGAAGGGGGGGGGAAAGGAACAACCGTGTTTTGCCGTAATCATTAACTTGTTAAAAAGTTTTTGGAGAGGAAGCAGATCGCTGAGATGGACAACTTGCTTCGTCAACACCTTCCAGCGGCGTTCAGCCGCGGACGCGGGAATGTATTTACGCCTACGGAGTACACGAACATAAAATCCTCTGATCCGAGTACAGTTGGTCTTTTTTGGCCGCAAAATAATCGTCCAATCATTTTACCTAAGTTTAAGGATCGCGACACGTGGTTTGCCCGACTATCAGAACGTGATCGTACTTGGCTTAATGCAGCATTTTATTCGGCAAAAATTAAATCCGCATTATTGGGAAAGAAACTTGATTATCAGTCGTTTCTTGACCGAAAGTACAATGAGTATCTTGGTTTTCGCGTACATTCCGGCGCGCATGAGAGATGGCATAACCTGCACAGGTATAAAAGGCCGTATGGGGCACGTCTTGAATGGTCATATCCTAACGACGCTGTTCGGCTTGGAGTTGATGAAGTATTAGCAGACAACATGGGTAGAATGACGGCGAGAAAGGTGTTGCCGGATAATATTTGGAACGACGCTTCCAGACCTATAAATAAAAATACGGATTGGTATCAGCAGCAGAACATTAAAAAATATTTACGAGGCAGCAAGGCTGACCGTGCGTTGGAGGACTTACTCAAAACTATTCACCCTGTGACGGGATTACCGATGGACTTGAGTACCAATGTTCGGTATCAGATCACAAAGCAGTTGGAACGAAATAAGATGCAGCGGATAAAAGACTGGGTTTATAGGTCTTTAGGTTTTAGTCAGTAATAGATGACGTCTTGACTTTTTTATTGTTTTGCGGCATATTATAGTGAATACTTATTTCATTTACTTTTTGTTAAGGAGGTTACTATGAGCAAATCTGATCGATTTGAATCGCTTCTACCGGAGGACTATTCTCCGCCCGAACACTTTATTGGGTTGCGGAACTTCGTTGATAATGTAACGTGCCGTTTTTGGATTGTGGTGTATTCAATCGGGTATGTGGTGTTAAGCGGTATAGCGTGGATACTGGGCAAAAGATAACAGCAATTCAATCGGATGATTCCGTTAATCGGCGTGTTTAATAGACACGCCGATTTTTTTTTATCAAGACGACTATACGCCTATCGATTGCGGCGTTGGCGGCTTAATACGCAAAAAGAAGTCTGTTACAAAACGGGCTTCTTTTTTTTTATCTCTATAATACTTTTTATCGTGTATTTTGAGTTTTGCGTATTAGTTCGGGAGGAGTTTATGCCGTTTGTGAAGTTTGATTTAGCGAATGCCGCCGCAGACCAGGAGCGGCATTCCGTCGCCATTCAGTCTGAAAACGTTACTCATGTTGACGTTGACTGGAGATGGGTTGATCTCAATGAGAATGAGTGTAGGGGTAAGTCGGTAATGAAACTGTCCAGTTCAACGATTTTCACGACAGACGGCAGTTGTTTTGATGTTTGGGCGTCGTTGGAGGACGTTTTACAGAAACTTAATCTTTCGGGTAATGCTCACAGGTTTGTTTTGATGAACTGTTACAAGTGTCGTTTCGCTTCCGTTGACAAGAATGCTTTAACCGAGATTGTTCCGATGATTGTTGCGCCGAAACAGATTACACGGCTGGACGAACAGGGCGTAGTTACTATTTGCCGTTTTCACGGGCAGTCAAGGGTGGTTAATTTAGCCGGCAGGCTGCAGGATTTACTTTCCAATCAATTCATGTTGTTTTAATACTGATGAGACCCAATCAAGCGTTAATCGGATTATGTCCCGTTTGCAAACAACAGGCGGACAACAGACTTGCTGAGGCGGCTCCTTTGGAGATTGAGTTAAGGCAGGTGTGGGAGAGTTCCAGAGCGAAGCAGGCGTTGCGTTTTTCGCCGATTGATATTGAAGCGGCGGTTGTTTATTGGACGGCTTGGATAGACGTTGCGTTTGACGGGACGCTTCCCGTTTGCGATGTCACGGCAGCCCAGTTATTTGAGTATTGGGTGTGGGTATCGGACAAGATTGACGATTACAGGAAAGCCGCTTGTTACACTACCGCCGACGCGACTTTTCAGCGAAAGGTCGCCTACCTGATAAAGTCGCCTACCTTGTATTTTCGAGCACAAGCAGTATTACCCACCTGGCTTACTGAATAGTTATCTTTATAATATTTCGTTCCGGCTAATGTTGACAGATGAACAATTTAATGGTCTAATTTTATCGTGTTTTATTATGCTTTGGAAAATGCAAAATAATCGGTAACTTTAACCTTTAATTTGTTTGGAGAAATAAAAAATGAGAAAGACATGTTTTTTGAGTCTATTGATTTTGCTTGTGTTTGCGATGTGGACAAAATTACAAGCACAGGAATCTGTTGAGCCAATAGATACGGAGACGCTGAAAAAATGGAGTGAGCCTTATCGCGGTTGGCAGTATCATCCTGATCCGGTAATACCGTCCGATTATAAAATTGCCGGTTCGGAAGATTTTCACAGTTACGATTGTCCTTGCGTTTACCAATTAAAAGACAAACCGGATATTTGGTACATGGCTTTTATTGGTTTTAACGGCAAAGGTTACAACTCTTTTGTTGCCGAGAGCGATGATTTGATCAATTGGAAGAATCCGCGATTGGCAATGGGATTCGGCAAAGAAGGCGAATTTGATTACGGCGGACGTGTGATTGGTGCGTTTCTCTATGAAGATTACGATGTCAAATCGCCGCGAATTTTGAAAAAGAAAGACGACAAATATTGGACGCTTTACGGCTGTTATCCAAGACAAGGCGCTTATGAGTTGCGTCCGGGTTATGAAGGAGTTGCGGCAAGTGATAACGGAATTACCTGGACTCGCGTCGGCAATGAACCAATTTTATCGGTGTTTCAACAAGACAAAAAGGATTGGGAAAAAGACTGCATCTATCAACCTTGGCTTGTTGAACATCAGGGAACATATTACAACTTCTACAACGCCGCCAATGGTAATCCTGAACAAATGGGACTTGCATTATCGAATGACTTGACGCATTGGGTGCGTTATCCGTTTAATCCGGTGATTCGGAACCGAAAAGGCGGTTACGATGAAACAATGGCTTCCGACGGAAAAATTTTCCATGACGGTGATCACTGGGTGATGTTCTATTTTGGCGCTGGCAAAGGCGGTCATCGCAACGGAGCGCATATTTTGGCAGCATTTTCGCGTGACCTTGTGCATTGGACGGTTGACCCTGAACCGTTGTATAAAGCCGGAGGTCATCCGTCCGGTTTAGACAAACAATACGCACATAAAATTTCGCTTGTTTACAATCCAAAAAATGAAACTTTTTACATGTTCTATTGCGCCACCGGCACAAAAGGAAGAGCCATCGGGCTAATAAAAAGTAAGTAAAAAATGTAATTATTCAGTGAAGTCATTAAAAGTTTGTCAACCTAAGGTAGGTGATGTTTCGCCGAAACATCACTCGGCGATAGCCAACACAACCCTGTGAACGGCAGGAAAGTCGGACAGCCAAACTTGGCATACCCATTGCCAGTCGCACACAGGGTCAAAGTCGGCTACCGCCGACGCGACCGTGGGTGAAAACCCTTTGGCAAAAAGGTCGCCTACCTGATATAAGATTACCTACCCGACGTGATGTTTCCAAATTTCTGAAATAATTGGAATATTTTTTGACGTCACTTATTGTCAAGCAATCTTTTTTCGCTACAATGAGGAATTCAATTAATGGAGATAATTAAAGAGAATTGGTATAACATTAGCGTATTTATGGAGTTGAGACGAAAAAACGGCTCGGCTTTATTAACAAATCAATTTTTTAATTTAATTTTGAATGACTTCGGCAGCCTACGGCGTTTGCCGGAGTTTGTTCGAACCAATGGTTCGACAACGTGTACGTATTCGCTTTGGCAAATCGGGAAATCTCAAATACATAGGACACAAGGATTTAATGCGTTCCTTTGAATCGCTGTTCCGGCGTGCCCGGCTTCCATTGGCAATGAGCGGCGGTTTTCATCCGAAAATTCGGATGAGTCTGCCTTCTGCGTTAGCTTTGGGAGTTGAAGGTTTCGATGAAGTTCTCGAATTGGAAATAAACGAGTCCGCCGGAATGGTTGACCCGACTACTCTTCTTACCGACTTAAATCGTTGTTCGGTTAAGGGTTTGGATTTCTATTCGATACGACAACTGGATGAGCAGGAAACAAAAGCAAAACTTGCCTCCTCAACGTTTGAATTTATTGTCCCTAAAGAACTTCGGTCTCAAACAGTCAATCAGGTTTCCTCTTTTTTGTCGGCAGAGTCGGTGATTGCAGAAAAATCCAACGGTAAGTCAGTCGACGTCCGCGCGGCAACGTGCGAACTTCAATATTCTCAGGAAACCGGACTACTAACCGTCGAAATTTTAACACAAAACGGTCCGGAAGCCGGTATTCGTGAAATCCTTCAGGTTCTCGGACTCGAAAAGGAACTTTTCAAAAATATTTTTCCCAAACGAACCCGATGCCGATTGACCAATGATCCTACAGAAAATCACACCGAAGATCGCCTGGTTTGACCATAAGCAACGTATGCGCTTTCCCGCCGTGAGGAAAGGCACAGAATGAAACAAGAAATGTTAATTAATGTCCGGCAACCTGAAGAATGCCGGATTGCGGTTGTCGAAAACGGTTTGCTCGAAGAACTTTATGTCGAACGCACCGCCCATGATAACCATGTCGGTAATATTTACAAAGGTATTGTCGTTAACCTCGAACCCAGTATTCAAGCGGCATTTGTCGATTTTGGAATTGGTCGCAATGGATTTCTTCATATCAGCGACGTCGAACCATGTTATTTCAGACAAGTTTCCGGTTGGGTAGAAAAAGAACAGCGTGAACAAGCAAATCGGGCAAACCGCGATGATCGGAATAACCGAAGCGCCGTTGACGACGGTTTCAATTATAGTCGTCCGCGTTTCAAACCGCCGATTCAGGAAGTGTTCCGGCGCGGCGACGAAGTTCTGGTTCAGGTGATTAAGGAAAGTATCGGTAACAAAGGACCAACGTTATCGACTTATATTAGTGTTCCGGGCAGGTATCTTGTGTTGATGCCGTCTTTAGCCAGAGTTGGCGTTTCGCGGAAAATTGAAGACGAAGCATTACGCCGGAAACTGCGTGATATGATGAACGGGTTGCATCCTCCCAAAGGACTTGGATTTATTGTCCGAACCGCCGGAGCCGACCGAACTCAGAAAGAACTTTCACGCGATCTCGCCTATCTGATGCGACTCTGGAAAGTGATTGTTCGCCGGTTGAAAAAAATGCCGTCGCCCATTGACCTTTATGAGGAGAGCGACATGATTATCCGAACCATCCGCGATATTTTCAGTTCGGAAATTGATTCCATCTTCATCGACGAACAAGCCGCGTTTGAACGGGCAAAAGAATTTCTGCAATTCGTGATGCCGCGACATATCAGTCGGTTACAATTTTACGAAGGGAAAGAACCGATTTTCCACAAATTCGGTATTGATAAGGAAATTTCGAAAATCAATCGTCGTCGTGTTCCGCTTAAAAGCGGAGGATCGCTGGTGATCGATCAGACCGAAGCGTTGGTTGCGATTGACGTGAACAGCGGCAGTTTCCGTACAGAAGATAATGCCGAAGAAACCGCTTATCAAATGAATCTTATTGCGGCAAAAGAAATCGCACGACAAATCCGCCTCCGCGATCTTGGCGGTGTGATTGTCAACGATTTTATTGATATGAAAAAGGAAACGCATCGCCGTAATGTGGAACGAACGCTTCGTGACGCTATCAAACGTGATCGCGCCAAAACCAAGATTTTGCGAACCAGTCCGTTTGGATTGATTGAGATGACTCGGCAACGTGTCCGACCTTCACTCAAACGAAGCGTGTATCAGGAATGTCCGTGTTGTCATGGAGGCGGAGTGGTCAAATCGCCGGAAAGTATGGCTCTGGAAGTTTTCCGTGCTTTAGTTCTCGCCTCGCAACATCCGAATATTGCCAAAATTCGGGTGATTCTTGCTGATGATGTCGTTGAATATCTAAACAATAAAAAACGGCTCGAACTGGCAACTATTGAGCGTGACGGCAATGTGGAAATTGTTATCCGCGCTCAACCTGATGTTTGGCCCGAACATCTCGAAATCGAATGTTTCGACGCAAACAACAAACCCATTCCATTCACCATGAACGAATAATTTTTGTAATATCTTAGCGGAATTTTTGTTTTAGATAAAAATTCCACTGATAGATTACGACAAATATTATTTTAACAAAACACTTAATTGATTAAACGTAAAATTAGGAATGCAAGTTATTATTCATCGGCATTTCCCCCTAATGAATTTTTACCACAAAATGCACGAAGAGACACGAAAATGATGGTTCCAATTTTTTCGTGAACATTCGCGTGTTTCGTGGTGAAAATAAAGTTTGTTAAAACGATGGCGATACGGTTATTGTAAAGGCAGTTGAAATATTATGAAAATTCTTGTTATTGGCGGTACAAATTTTATTGGACCTGTTACGGCAGAACAATTAACACTGTCAGGACATGAGGTTATTCTGTTCCACAGAAGTATTGCAACAAATATTCAGTACCGACAAATTCAAGGGGATCGTAACAATATTGACGATGTGAGTAGGGCATTGGAAATTGCAGAGCCGGACGTAATTATTGATATGATTGCTTTGTTTCAACATCAAATCAATATTTTAGAACAGGCATTGCAGGGTAAAAAACAGCGTGTTATTATTTTATCCAGTATGGATGTTTATAAGGCTTACGAAGTCTTTTTCGGTTTGTCGGAAGCGTCTGTTGTGTCTGTGCCGTTTGATGAATATTCACCGTTACGAGAAGTTTTTTATCCTTATCGCGGTAAATTGGAAACAGATTTTGCCAATGATTACGAGAAAATTTTTGTGGAACAGGCGGCTTTACAAAGTCCGGTGATTGATGTTATCATTTTGAGACTTGGCATGGTTTACGGACGAAACGATCCCAACCATCGCTTTAGGGAACCCGTTAAAAAAATGTCTCAAAACATCAAACAAATAGAATTACCGGAAGACACGGCTTGTTTTCGTTCTAGTAAATGTTATGTTAAGGATGCGGCGTATGGAATAAAACTGGCGGCGGAAAGCAATATTTGTAATGAAATCTACAATCTTGCCGCTCAAGAAACTCCAACAGAATTGGAATGGTATCAAGAAATTGCAAAACTATTGAATTGGCGCGGCAACATTGTTGTTACTCAAAAAAACTCCGATCTCAATACCATAAACTTAAAACAACATCTGATCGCCGATACAACCAAAATACGAAAACAATTATGCTACAAAGAAATTTTTTCAACATTGGAAGGTCTTGATGATACGATTCGTTGGGAATTGGAGACAATAGAAAATGAATAAAATATTTTCCAACGAAGCATGGGAAGAATATCTTTTTTGGCAATTACACGACAAAAAAATTCTGAAACGGATCAATATGCTTTTGAAAGACATTGATCGTAATCGTTACAGCGGTATAGGTAAACCGGAACCTCTTAAAAATCTACAAGGATTTTGGTCAAGACGTATTGACGACAAAAATCGGCTTGTTTATAAAATTGAAAAGGATCATATCGTCATTGTTCAGTGTGGCAGTCATTACGAACAACATTAATAAAAAGTATAAATCCTGTGAACAATTTATAATTTTTTTTTAACAAATATTATTAGGTTAAACGATGCCTGAAACAGTTAGTATTAATATTAGTATTGATAAAGACACGAAAGAACGCGCGGAGCAAATGTTTGGCGATTTGGGAATGAGTTTGTCAGCCGCGTTCAACTTGTTTGTTCAAAAATCCTTACAGCAGGGAACATTACCTTTCGATGTTACGGATACTTTTTACAGTAAAAAAAATCAAAATCGTTTACGGAAATCAATTAATAGTTATAAAAACGGCAGAATAGTTGTAAAGACAACGGCAGAATTAGAAGCGATGGAAAATGAATAAAATATTTTCCAACGAAATATGAAATGAATATCTTTTTCGGTAATTATCTATTTTTATTAACTACAGAATTCACAAAGAACACAGAGAAAGAAATTATCCGCAGATGACGCAGATTTTCGCAGAAAGTTATAAAAATTCGCTTGCGTATCTGCGCTCCTCGGCGTAATCTGCGGATTAAAAATCCATGAATATTTGTGATAACCGAAGTAATTCCGTAATCAATAATATGAGCCGGAATTTTTGATTGCCTGCTTTCAACGATTATAACAATAATCGTATCTCCCGCAGGGACATTCGATGCAAACGCAAGCGGCGTGAATAAAAGATCGCAATGTTTTTTCTTACCGTCTTTACTGATCTGTAGGGTTTATTGAAAAATCGTATGGGAAAAACAGAGGTACAATGCGGATGTAGAACATACAGAAATGCAAGATATCGAGAACAATATCGGTAACTGTCTATTTTATTTTTTACTGCCAAGTACCCAGAAAGCACAGAGCGGGAATTTTTTTAACATTTTAATATTTTCTTTTTGATCTGCACCTTCTTAAAAAAAGGTAATATATCAGTGGAATTTTTATTTTGTGATCAACTTCATGATATTTTTCCTACGCCCTGAAAGGGAAATATAAGCCAGCCCTACCCAACGGGTAGGGTTCAAAGTACCCACACAATTTCGCCCTGAAAGGGCAACATAACTAACTGTTCGATTCACAAGATATACTGCCCTTTCAGGGCGGTCTT
>JAIRLW010000326.1 GCA_031259095.1 Planctomycetaceae bacterium
GCCGTAACGCACTGCGTTCATCGGTTTTTTTTGCCATTGTGTTACGAATTTGACGTGCCGCATCAACACGCATGACCAGATTGTTGGAACGGAGATCAGTGATGACCGATTCGGGAAACGATAATCGTGCCGGCGGCGTCATCGGCGGTGCGCCGGGCTGAATCGGAGTAACAGTATTGGGATTACGTTGCGGAATCATGGCAACCTGATAATATCCCAAATAATTTTCGCCGTCCTGATCGAATCGCAGTAACATTAAATCAATACTGCCGATAAGCCAAACAATCATGCACGACATCGCAATCGTCGCCAAAACCGCCAACGATATCCGCGCCCGATGATACCACGCTTCACGAAATATAAGTTTTATTAGTAAGCTCATTGTTAGTTATAGTTTTTAAGGGACATAAAGGACTTTAGGGATTAGTTGATAGCGGATAATAGTGTACAGTTAATCGCATGCGACACTCTCCACTATCAACTCTCCGTTATCAACTACTAATTCTTCCGTCTTTTAGGACAATAGTTCGGTCGCCGAAATCGGCAACATGTTTTTCATGAGTAACAAGAATAATAGTACGTTTATTTTTATCACAAAGTTCACGGAGGAGTTTACACAATTTTTCGCTGTTCACGGAGTCGAGGTTGCCGGTGGGTTCGTCGGCGAGAATAACCGCCGGATCCATGAGCAACGCACGACCAATCGCAACACGTTGTTGTTCACCGCCGCTGAGCGAATCAGGACGATGTTTACGGCGTTCCCAGATTTCAAGAGTTTTCATCAGGTCTTCGATTTCCGATGCGATTACTTTTCGACCTTCAATCAATGAGGGAAGTTTAATATTTTCTTCAGCGGTCAAGGTTGGAATGAGGTTGAACGCCTGAAAGATAACGCCGATATTTTTACAACGAAATTTTGTTCGGGCGGCGTCATTTAATTCGGCGATATTGATGCCGTTGATACGTATCATTCCGGCGGTGGGTTCGGTGAGTCCTGCCAAGAGATGAAGCAGGGTACTTTTCCCCGAACCGGAAGTTCCCATAACCGTTAAAAATTCGCCGCCTTTCACATGGATGGACACATCGGTTAAAGCGTTCACATTGGTGCGTCCGGTGTGGTAAATTTTGGTCAGGTTCACCGTTTCGACTGTCCAGTCGGATTCCGGTGTGATGTTTTGCTGGTTCATGTTTGTAGTTTGAAGTTTGTGGTTTGGGTTTTGTAGTTTGAGTTTCGTTTAATCTCCGGTTTGTGAAGCGTAAGCGAACGCCAAGAAAACTTGCGTTCCCAAAGCGTGATACCCCTCGCTTACGCCTCAAAAACCGAATGACCGTAGTTAAATAATGGATAGTTAATAGTTGATAGTGGATAGTGATAGGTGTCCCAATTTGTCTCTAAAATCTCTCTTGCCCCTGAAATTGAACCTAAGGGACGATAGGGACAAAAGGGACGAATGATTATAAATCATCAATCAAATGTGTGTTTAGGAAAGGGATTATTAGAAATGCCCAATAGTTAATAGTTACGGCAACGATACGGGTTCACCATCGTGTCGGCAAGCAAGCAACAGCCGGATTTTATTATCAATAGTTTGACCAAGTAATCGTACGGATGCATCGCATAATGCAATATTAGTACCGCTCGGATGATGAGAACCGAATGCGCCGTAATTCACATTTTCTGTAATTCCCCATGAATAATCGGTTCCATCAATTTTACAATCAACTGTTATTGTTAAATCTTTTCGCCATAAATTAATTGTGCAAGTTTCCAAATGCATTTTTGCTGATGCCATTGCCGGACCAGGGCTGCCGGGAGTAGAACCTCTATTCCAAGCATAATACCCCAAATATCCAACCCACGAAAGTTCCGACCAAGCAAGTGTATTAGAAGTTCCATCGGTAACACTCGCCAGAGGAACTCCGCTTTCCAAATAAATCACACCATTTGTGCCAAAAATTCCAACCGAAACAACTTTACTCGAAATATCTCCTCCTGCAAATGTAGTAGTTGCACTAAATACCCCTGTATTATTGCTGGCTGATTCAACCTCCATGGCTCCAGCATTCGCAATATAATGGTTTGTGAATGAAGTGGTACTTTGAACATAATTGTTAATCTGCGTACTTGAAGGACAAAGGAATACCGGTACCTTAATTTCTGACAAATATCCCCAAGTAACATGTCCGCCTTTTGAGTCAAGACCGGTAAATTTCCCCAAGTCAATTTCTGAGGCAATTCCCGTTTGTTCGATAAACGGCAAAAGCCGGACAAGATGACTCATATTTTGAACACTAATTACTTCTGGCGGCATTGCATTATGTACGTCATGGTAACCATGTAACGCAATTCCTAATTGGTGGAGATTATTTTGACATTTCATTCTTCTTGCGGCTTCTCTTGCGGCTTGGACGGCGGGTAACAGTAACGCAATTAACACACCGATAATTGCAATCACCACCAGCAGTTCGACAAGCGTAAAGCCCTTCGGTAAAAAATAACATCTCATTGTTTTGCTCCTTTTTGTTTCATTGATCAATATCCAATTAATTTTGTTACCAGAGGGGTTCAAACCGGAAACAGAATCGTTTGAATTTGAAAATAAAATACGGTAAATTTTTTTTAATGTAGAGTTTTTGGGTTTAACGGCGGATCACTTACAATAGGCAAGAACCAATAAAACAAATCCCGTAACTAAATTCGGGTCGTTTTCCATCCATTGCCGCGACGCATCGTTAATCCATGAGCCGTTCTCTTTTTGTTTTGAAATCAATTCTTCGGAAAGTTCGGCTTTCCATGCGTGTTTTTTACCGTCCGGCGTTTCAATCTCTTTTAATTGTAACACGTCCAGCGATTTCGACATCGTGTGGTAATAATAGAACAAACCATTCGCTCCGCGTCCCGGATGTTCCTTGACACTGTAATTTTTCGCAATCCAATCAAACGCCGCTTTAACCCGTTTATCGTCTTTCGTCAAACCGGCATAAATCATACTTTTCAGTCCGGCGTAAGTCATCGCTCCGTAACTGCGGACACTCTCTTCCGCCGATTCCATTCTTGACGCTCCCGGTTGATTCACATAAATAAATCCGCCGTCCAAATTTTTTGAATTGGCAAGAAACGGCATCGTGTTGTGTTCCGATTCCAGATTCTGACACCGTGAAACAAAAACAAGCGCCTTTTGAATCGCCGGATCATCCGACCCTCTACCGGTTGCCTTCAGTGCGTCAAGAAAAAATTGAGTGTTCGATAAATCAGGGCGTGTCGTCCCGCCATAACCAACACCGCCATACTTAGCGTCTTCCGGTTTGACATCACGCTCTTCAGTATATTGCTGTTTCAGTAAATACTTTTGAGCGTTGACAAGCAACTCATCATACGGTCCCTTCTCAATATTTTTGGCTTTTTTAATTGCATCGTTTGCTTTTGTAAGACACATGACCGCACAACACGTTTCGTAATTCTGGAAAAATCCGTCCTTCGTATAAACTCCGCCGTCTTCACGAATCGAACCTTTCAGAAACGCTAATCCTTTTTCAATCATTGGATCATCCGGTTTCACGCCGGAATCCAGTAAACCGGCAAGAATTATCATCGAAGGTCCGGCGCCGCTTCGCGGTGATGCCGACCAACCGCCGTTTTCACCTTGCGCTGTTCGCAGGAACGCAATACCTTTTTCAACAGCCTGCTGAATTTTCGTTGCATCCTGACCGACCGCAAAAAATGTGTTCAAGAACAGACACAAAATTGTTAGTACAAAAATTCGTTTCATAATAGTTGTTTGTGGTTAATGGTTAATTAAAATTTGAGGGACAATTGGGACATGAGAAACAATAGGGACTAATAATGGGCGCAATATTCGCGCAACGCTTGCGCAACTATTCACTATTCGCTCTTAACTATTAGTTAATTTCATTTCCGTTGGATAACGGTTTGGGCTATCAGAATAAAGCCGGAAAGAATATTATCGTTTGCCGAACAATATGAAGAAAAAGATTCGGTTTTGATTGAAAGAACCGAAACCAGTTGTCCAAGAATTTGTGTGAAATTTTTACCGTTACGCGGTGATGCCGGAACAGTAATTGCTGTGCTATTGGCAAGATCACGACCAAACCAACCGAATAGATTACTGGAATTATTGGCTAAAAACCTGCCGTATTGTCGAAAATCCCATGTTGGAAGTGCAACACGGACAGCAACTTCCAATTCTGTTACCTGATGAAAATCACGGCACAAAAACTCAGCAACGTTGAATGCCGACGTTTTTCCGATTTTTTGTACGGCATTGGAAACAACAGTCAAATCAGCGGGAGCCGTTTGTTTTTGAACAAGTTTAGCGGGACAATTCAATTTTGCCAAACCTTTATTAACAGCGTTTTGCGCTTGCAATTTAAGTTTTGCCTGAAGTTCCGGCGAGAGATTGGTTGATTGTTGACGAATGGAATCAAGATATTTTTGTGACCGCTCAAGTAATTGTTGTTGAAAAGAATCGTTATTATCGGCGGATTCATTTTTACTGTTCGATTTTGTTTCGGTTCCCATGATAACGAACAAACACAAAGCGCAAAACATCATCGCAATAC
>JAIRLW010000281.1 GCA_031259095.1 Planctomycetaceae bacterium
CCGCAACATAACTGCCTATTTTATTAATTGCTCAAACACTTAGTTTAAATAGTCCGCAGATTAACGCAGATCAATGCAGATTAATGCAGAAAAGTACGAATATCCGCTTGCGTATCTGCATTTTATTCGTAATGTCCTTTTACCGAAACAATGATCACTGTTACAATTGTGTACTTTTAAAAACTACTTTTTTAAATTTAACCACAGAGATCGCAAAAAGAAGTAATCTATCAGTGGAATTTTTATTTTGTGATCAACTTCATGATATTTTTCCTACGCCCTGAAAGGGCAATATAAGCCAGCCATACCCAACGGGTAGGATTCAAAGTACCCACACAATTTCGCCCTGAAAGGGCAACATAACTGTTCGATTCACAAGATATACTGCCCTTTCAGGGCGATCTTATTGGGGATTCCAACCCGCCGCGTTGCGGCGGGCTGGCTTATGCTGCCCTTTCAGGGCGAATATTTTTTTAACCTCAAACAAAAATTCCACTGATATATTACAAAAAGAAATTTTTTTGAAAGGAGAAAACATCGAAGTCCTATAAAAATACGATCTTATAAACCGCAAATCACGATAGTATTCCAAAATTATTTCTCTGTGGTAAAAACAGCGTGGACTTGCCGACATTCGTCAATCCGACAACTGCAACAACATAACGTTTCTCCGCCACATTAACTCGACGGCGGATTTCATTCAGCATAGGGCGTTGTCTTCGTTGGGGTATTGCGGTGGAATTTAAAATTTTTATAATACGCTTGTTTGATGATATTTTTTATTTATTTGACAAGTTATATTCCGTGCGTTCCTCATTCATCATATTTAAAATTTTGGTGTTGCTAAACTGTTATTGATTTCATTATTCCAATCCCTATAATTTTCATTTTTTTGATTTTTTATTTTCAGTCACTTAGAAACCGAACCATGGATTGTCCCCGATGCGGCAGCAGCGAACACTGCAAAAATGGTTTTGCCTATGGCAGGCAACGCTATCAATGTCAACAGTGTCATTATCGCTACACTGTAGAAAAAACGTTGCTGCGATACGAGTCAAGAAACAAAAACAACTTGCGTCAAAATGTATCTCGAAGGTATGGGCATTCGCGGCATCGGACGTGTGTTGGGGTTCAGTAATGTTGCTGTTCTCGGTGGAAGGATATAATGGTCGTGTCCGCCATCATTATTTGGCAAGGTTTCACCGAAAGACACTCTGTTATTCCAAGTTATTCCAAAAGCGAAGAAATGGTGAAACTCTCCTGAAAATTAGTGTTTGGAAAACTAAATAATAAAATGTCTAGATTAAACTAGCAATACCGATAATTTAACCCTCAAAAAATACAATGATCAAACGAGTTTATGTTGACACCTCTGTTGTTGGAGGTAAATTTGATAAAGAATTTACCTTATTGACAACTCCCTTTTGGAATGCTGTTTTCAATAGGAAAATGACAATTATTGTTTCTGATATTCTTGAAAAAGAATTGGAAGGTGCGCCGATTCAGATTTATGAATTTTTCACCCAATTACCGGAATCGCAAATAGAACATGTTGTCTCAACCGACGAATCCGACAATCTGGCAAAAAAATATATTGCTGAATATGTTGTTGGACGTTCCAGCGAAAATGACTGTAAACACATTGCTCTGGCGACGATCAATCATGCGGATTGTTTGGTTAGTTGGAATTTTAAACACATCGTCAATATCAATCGGATTAGAGGCTATAACGGAGTTAATATGTTGCTCGCTATTCAACCTTAGAAATTCGTACCCCTTACGAGGTAATTAATAATGAAACAAATATCGAATAAAATACCTGTTCCGTCAGTACCGGACAATTTGTCCGTCACTGAAAATTCCGAAAATCGTTTTATTGAAGGGTTCAGCGCCTTAAAAATGAAACAAGAAGTTCAGGAACAAATCTACCGTGAAACGAAAGGGATGACAGATCAGGAAGTTCGTGAATACTTTCACAAAGGCAGCGAACAGTTTCGAAAAAAAATAAAATCCCTGCGAAACATGAAATAAAGGGAATCAACCCTTTTTACAGGAGAATTCAATGCAGACCACTAGCAGACAACTAGGGCGTGTTGACCCTAATTTCTCAAAAAAAACGATTTTCAAAAAGGATAGGGGATATAATGATCTTGCAATTCGTCGTGGATTGTGTATGCTGTATCTCATCGTGATATTAACAAAAAAGATGTTTGAACAATACCGGCGTCGGTACCGTCATTATTGTACCGTTGCAAGCCTTTATCTCTGGTCGATTGCAGCGGGAACAATTAAAAGAATAAAAGATTACACACCAGAGAAAAAAGAGGAATAAAATGAACAACGAACAAAAATGGCAAGCCGTCGCGGAACACGATGACCAATATGACGGTTTGTTTTTCGTCGGGGTAAAATCAACCAAAATATTTTGCCAACCATCTTGTAAATCAAAATTGCCTCTTAGAAAAAACGTTCTGTTTTTTGAAAACGTAACGCAGGCGAAAGAAGCCGGCTATCGATCTTGTAAACGATGCCGTCCTGATCTCTTGGACAACCAACATAAAGAAATTGTCGAAACTGAAATGGAATACATTCACAAAATTAAATCGCCGGTTGGAATACTTACCGTATCAAGTAATGGTCAACGTATTTCAGGGCTTTGGATGGAAGGACAAAAATATTTCGCAAAAACATTGGGAAAAGATATTTCGGAACGAAATCTGCCTATATTTAAAGAAGTTCGGAAATGGCTTGATATTTATTTTTCGGGCAAAGAGCCGGATTTTATGTTGCCGCTGATACCTAAAGGAAGTCCGTTTCAACAATCAATTTGGGATCGTCTTTGTAAAATTCCTTACGGGCAAACGACCACTTACGGAGAAATTGCGATCCAATTTGAGTTGGAACATAAAGGCAAACATACGTCCGCACGAGCGGTTGGCAACGCGGTAGGACATAATCCGGTTTCGATTTTAATTCCTTGTCATCGCGTCATCGGCAAAAACGGTTATCCCACAGGATACGCCGGCGGAATTGATAAAAAAATAAAACTCTTAAAATTGGAAGGAATTAATATTAAGAATCTCTAAAAATATCATTTGCCAAAAGATTTTTGATTATTTTAATTAATTAATTAATTAATTGATTATTTGTCCCCTTAGTCCTTATCGTCCCTAATGTCTTTTTTAAGGGACTTTAAGGACGATAGGGATATTAGGGATAAATGATTTTTCATAAAACATTGTGGTTGAAAATGAATTCTTAGAGATTTCCTAATGTCCTATTTTTAAACTCATTACCTACACGGAATGGGATTCCTCCCAATGATCAGAAAAATAAAAAAAACAATTTTCTTTGTAATTTGAAAATGCCGACAAAAAGTGAAGAACTTCCTAACAATTGATTTACTTAACTGATTTTCGGTTAAGTTCCATCTGTTGTCTGGACGATAAACTTTAAAGGATCAAAATTTTGGGCAGATCGCCGTTAAAGGTACACTTTATTGAACTCTACGTTTTTGAAGGAAACTCAGGTAGGAGGAAGGCAATGCGATTCGTTTTAGTTCCGCTCATATTCGCCGCAATATTGACCATTGCGACGGCTACAGTTCATGCAAACAGTAATCAGGCAGCGGCGGAAAAAATTGCCGCAAGTTTGGGTGAACGTTTTCCGGGGTACGATATTGCCGTTTCCTATCAAAACGGAAAAGTCCGGTTGGTTGGTCAGGTTGGTTCACTCGATATGTTGCACCAGACGGTAGAACATGTTAAACGAGTTCCCGGCGTTAAAATACTTGATATTGACAACGGTTTACGTGTTTCGGGAACACCTGCAACGTTACCGACGGCTCCGGCGAATGCATTGGTGGCGCCGGTTCGGGTTGCTCCGTTAGGGCAAAATAATGTTCAAAACCGTGCAGCGGTAACTCCAACAACTCCAACGACTCCGTCAACACCAACCAAACATTCGATCTGGTCACCGTCGCCGACTCAAACACAAATTGTTACCGCCCCGATTCCGATGCCCGGACGACCGGATCCTTCTCAAGCAGTCGTTCAGGTTGCTAATCATAATGCTAATCATAATCCGCCGGTTAATCATCATCAGGTTCTTCCGACCAATGCGAATATTGTTCCGGCTGAAGCTCAATACGCGCAGGCTTACGGACATCATTATCAGGTACAACAACTGTTTGCACCGCCGCAACAACAAGGAACTCCGGTTGCTTATCACCCTGAGGCTTACGGACCACAAGGACCGTTACCAGGTCAGTACAATCAACCGAATCTTCCTGATTATGCTTGGCCCAGTTATGCTTGTTATCCAAACTATGCCGAAGTTTGTTACCCGAAGCAGTATTCGCCAAAAGCGTGGCCCTATATCGGACCATTTTATCCCTATCCGCAAGTTCCACTCGGTTGGCGAAAAACAACGCTCGAATGGCATGACGGTTGGTGGTGGTTGGATTTTGACGATGGAACGCCAAACGGTCCGTTTTCGCCGCTTTTCCGGCAACCGGCACGTTATACCTATTAGGATGTGTTGACACTAATGTTCACCAGTAGTTTTTAAACCGGTTAAAAATTTTCTAATTATCTCCTCAAAATAGGAAACCATCAGGAATTTCCAATAATGAATTGGAACTACGAAAGACACGAATGTTCACGAAAACGATTATTCTAAAAATCTTTTCGTGAACATTCGTGATTTTCGTAGTAAAAATAAAGATTAGCGTGTGTGGACACTAATATCAGTGTTTTTTTGTGAAATTAGTGTCAACACTCCCTAGAAACTAGGCAATAATCTTAATCTCTAAAGTTCTAAAGATTCTTTTGTCCACGATGAACACGAAAAAAATTTTATTTTCACCTTATTGTTTTGTTCGGAAAAATTAGGTTGAAAATAAGGTTTGTGAAAACAATGACAATGTGTTTGAGGAAAATCAAACGCCACGTTTGGGATTGTAATGATAATTTTTAGAGATTCCCATCAATATATTATCCGCAGATGACGCTGATTGTTTTCTCAATATCTGCGTCAATCGGCGAAATCGGCGGATAACAATTTTGTGTGAGAACATTTAATCAAACTTGAGTTGACTGAAAAAATCTTTCTTTTCTATTTTTGTTTCGGGATTTATTTCCGTAACTAATGTTTCAAAAAAAGTGATTGTCGGCAAGTCTGGAATGGTACTGTCCGGCTCTTTTTTTGTTTTAATTGACAGACGTTGTAACCCTGCTCGTTCCATGAGCGATTGAGAAAGTATTTCGCTTTCATGTAACACCGCACCCGGCGGAGGACCAACCGCTCCGTTTTCAACAGGATTGTAGTGCAGTTTGAAAATGTGTTTCGAAATAGCGAGCGTTGCTCCGGGATCAACCCGATGATCGGTTACTTTAGCACCGTTTAATTTGATTCCGTTGGTACTGTGCAGGTCAAGCACATACCAATATCCGCCCGACAACACCAATCGGCAATGTTGACCGGATACATTACTGAAACGAAGAACAATATCACAATTGTCCTTCCTGCCGACAAGAATTTCAGGTTTGCAAAGCGGAATGGGATCGCCTCCGCTTAAGGGAACTAATTGACCGTACATTGAAAATATTATTGATAAAGTGTAGAGTTATGAATGTGGGATTGGTGGTTTGGAATGGGTGTTGCAAGCGGAATTTTTCTGATTATTTCACATTTTGGAGGATAATTATTTACATTAAAAAATCAAGAGATGGGCGATGTTTCGCCCGAAACATCGCGTCGGCGACAGCCGACTTGCCCCTGTAAACGGACGGAAATTGGAAAACCGGATCAACCGTTACGACCTTTCGGCGAAAGGTCGCCTACCTGATATTGACCAAACAACACCTTTCAAAATATGAAATAATCAGGAATTTTATTATAAGGCTTATCAATCCGCTTGCGTCACGAACCGCATTTCACAAACCACAAATCTCTATTTTGCACGAAACAACGTTGTTTTTCAAGTGATTTTCGGTAAAAATTTCATTTTCGATAATATGACTTTTGCATTTCCCGACTGGAAATCTATGGGATATCGTTATTTTCCGTTGGGCGTTTCCATGCGTCACGAATTTGGCTGCGCTGTTTGGAAAGTCAGTGTTGATGCCGGTTGCTCATGCCCGAACATCGACGGAACGATTGGAACAGACGGTTGTGTTTTCTGCAACATTTCCAGTTTCGCGCCGAGCCGACGCTTCAACCAACCGGAAATTTCCATCTCTGAACAAATCGACAACGGAATTCGTCAACTCCGATGGCGTTACCGCAAAGCGGAAAAATTTATCGCGTATTTTCAACCGTCCACCAATACCTATCTTACGCCGACACAGCTTGAACAGTTTTGCCGGACTGCTTTGAACCATCCTGAAATTGTTGGTCTTGCCATTGGAACCCGACCGGATACCTTGCCGGACGAAATACTGGACATGTTGGAATTATTGTCACGAACCGCATGGATTCAACTTGAAATCGGTTTGCAATCAATCCATCAAAAGAGTCTGGACTTCCTGAATCGGGGACACGACTATCCGGTTTTTCATGATGCTTTCCGACGTTGTAGTCAACGGAATCTTCGGGTTGGAGTCCATTTGATTCTTGGGATTCCGGGTGAAAACCGGAACGATGTTTTGGCAACCGCTCATGAAATTGCTCGTCTTCAACCGGATTGTATCAAGTTACATCATCTTTATGTTGTTCGGGGAACACTTCTTGAAAAACTCTGGCAAACCGGAAAAATCCGTCTGATAACATTAGAAGAATATGCCGAATTGGTTGTTGATTTTCTCGAAGTTTTACCGCCGAACATTGTTATTGATCGAATTTCCGGTGAGGCGGATGCGTCTTTTCTTCTCGCGCCGGACTGGACTAAAATCAAACACGCCGCCCGAAATGCAATCGATCAGGAATTTCAACGCCGAAAATCATGTCAAGGAATCCGGTATGATTCTACGCTAATATCAACTGAAGTCGGCTAAAATTGATTTCAATAATCTTTGTAACGGTCGATTTTTATTAACCACCCAGAACCAAGAGAATAATCCACAGATTATGCTGATTTTCGCAGATTATTTCCTAAACATATTAACATTTTTGCAATCTTTCATCGTTATTTCCCGACAAGCCATCTCTTTTGTCCGATTTTTATTTTTACTACGAAAAACACGAATATTCACGAAAGGTTTTAAATAATAAACAATAAACAATAGAAAACATTTTTTCGTGTCCCTTCGTGTATTTCGTAGTTAAAAATCAGTATTAAAAAATCCACTGAATAATGACCATTATTTTTATCTCATGTAACATCCCTCAAAATAATCTGCGAAAATCGGCGGATGATTATGTGTCCTGTGGTTAATACAAATAGACAATTATTTACGTCAATAATTCAAATAATTCAGAGGCGGCCACAATAAAAGTTACAGACCGACAAACTCGGAGTAAATCGATAATGCCTCCGCTTCATCACGGGCATTTTCGATAATCGCACGTCCATCCTGAAAAATCTGAATGCTGTTTCGTCCGTTATCAAAATTCAGCATAAACGGATGAATTTCAATTTTTGTCCGGTTATCTGTATTTTTTGCCAACTGTTCCGCCATTGTTTCGAGCGGAAGTTGTACAGGCTTGGGCGGCGAGACCTGAATGGAATGACTGCCGCAAATCCGCGTAACACGGGAACCGCCGGAACGGTTACGGTGAATAAATTCGTAACGCTTGTGAACGCACACCGGACAATCCGGGTCTTTTTCAATAGGAATCGTTTTGAACCGGTTGTTCCATAAATCCGCAACAAAAAGTCCGTTTCGGATTTCCGGCGATCCGGTCAAAATTTTAACCGCTTCCGCCGTCTGAACTGCGGCAATCATTCCTGTTGCCATATTCAACACTCCCGCAGTAGCACAAGATTGTCCGGCAACCGAACCGGATTCGGGAGACAAAAAACACCGTAAGCAAGGACTATCTTTATCAGGCAACAAATTCATCAACATTGCTTCCGATCCTAACGCTGCACAATAAATCCACGGAATACCGGATTGATGACAAACTTCGTTTATTAAAAACCGTGTTTCCCAATTGTCCAAACCATCAAGTACCAGATCAACATTTTCGAATATTCGTCCGATATTAACCGCCCCAAGTTCGGCAACAACCGGTTCCAACACAATTTCCGAATTAATTTGGCTCAAATGATTAAAAGCCGCAACCGCTTTGGGGCGTCGTTTTTGGGCGTCTTCTTCGTTGTAAAGAATTTGTCGTTGCAGATT
>JAIRLW010000283.1 GCA_031259095.1 Planctomycetaceae bacterium
TGGTGATGGTCCTTGAACCTACCCCGTTGGGGTAGGCTATAATCCTATTGCCCTTTCAGGGCAAATACTTTTTTAACCTCAAACAATAATTCCACTGATATATTACGGTTTTTAGAAGTGGTCTTACTCCTTTTAACTTGCAAATTGTGAAGTACAGGCTAAAATAATTTTATGAGAAAATTATCTTCACAAAAAAATCTTTATATTGGCGTTGATGTTGGCGGCACAAAGATTCAAGCGTCTTTGATTACCGGTTTGGGTTCGGTGATTGCCAACTATCGATGTGAAACGCCGCGCAACGGCTCTGTGGTGAACGGTTCCGTTGCAAACGGTTCCGCCGTCAACGATTCTTGCGGCAATAATTTGATTGGGCGTCGTTCTGTTGAAACGACACTCAATGCTATCGAAGAATCAATCCGCATTCTACTTCGAGAGCAAAACAGGACACTTAATGAGATTGCCGGAGTTGGAATTGCGGTTCCCGGCGTGGTGCAGCAGGAAACCGGACTGGTTGTTGTAACGCCTAATATGAATCTTTCCGGTGTGGAACTTGGTCAAAGAATGAAAGACCGGTTGGGCGTTCCGGTTGCTATCGGTAACGATTGCAATCTCGGAACGCTCGGCGAATGTTGGCTCGGAAGCGGACGTAACACTTCGTCCTGTGTCGGAATATTTATCGGAACAGGAATTGGCGCCGGTATTGTTTTCGATAACCGTATTCTTAGCGGAGCAGGTCAGGCGGCTGGAGAAATCGGACATATTATTTCTCAAATTCCGTGCGAACATTGGCGCAATCATATTAACGCAACAAAACATAAACAAGGAATAAAGTCTTCCAAAAACAGTTTGCCGGAATTAAGCCGTTGCGGATGCGGTAATTACGGTTGTTTCGAGACATTCGCCAGCCGCACGGCCATGGAACGGTTTATCCGCGAGGCTGTTGAACGCGGCGCAAAATCAGTAATCACCGATTTGAACGGCGGAACTCTTGAGGTCATCAAAAGCGGCGCTATCGCCAAAGCGCTCAAGGCAAACGATAAAGTTGTAACGCTTATTGTCCGTTATGCCGCACAGGTTATTGGTTACGCTTGTTTGACGGTGCGTCATTTGATTGACCCGGAAGTGATTGTACTTGGCGGCGGCGTTATTGAAGCCTGTCAAAAATTTATGATGCCGATTATTGATGCGGTGGTTGCAAACGATCAACTTCCGTCCGCACCGGGTAAACGCCGAATTCTTGTTTCATCACTCGGCGATAACGCCGTTGTACTTGGAGCGGTTGCGTTGGTTCGGAGTGTTCACGGTTCCAATCCGCTTAGGAAAACTCATCGAATTATCCCCAAATATCCGCAACTCCATTTTATGGCGGAAAATGTTATTCATATTGCCGACGAACCGTACACCAAAGATTTTTTTATTCTTTCCGACGGAACGATTCAACCACGATTAAAGTTACCGAAAAAAAATATTCATGGTTTTCGGCTTAAAGATATTCGGACGGTGTTGAGCGGCGGAGTGGATTTGATTATTTTTGGTTCTCCGTGTGCAGATGAAATCACTTTGTCTGAAAAATGTCATGATTATCTTTTCCGCCGCGGCATTGATTATCGTGTCCTACCGCTCGACGAAGCCGTTCATCTTTACAATACTGTTACTGTCCGGCACGCCGCCGTGTGGCATTTTTCGTAATCTCTAAATGATTCCCGTGTTGATCTCTAAGATAGAAATGAAATATACTTTGAACGGCAACAATTTGATATTGTGTAGGAACACGAGCGTTTCGCCCACAACAAAAAAAACCTAAAGAGGTAGGCAACTTATCAGGTAAGCGGCGTGAATGTTATCCGCGATAAAGATTTCACATTAATTCCCTATGACGTATGGTCGAATCGCGGTGCGGGAAGAATGAAAGTATTTTTCGACAATGAGAAAAAGAAATAAATTGCATTCGATTTAACTTTAACTAACAATAATGAACGTAACCATTCAGTGCAATATTCATCGGCGCGGAGCCGCAATACATTGCGGCTCCGCTGAATAGTTACGGATAATTAAAACAGATCAACGTAAAATTAAAAACAGATCAATAAAATGTCAAACGAAAAAAAACAGTCGCGAATCAAACCGTTTATTATTGCAAATCCGATTTATGATACGGTTTTTAAGAGATTGATGGAAAATTTGCGTATCGTCAAATTTTTCCTAAGTACGATACTTGGTCAACCGGTAACAGCGGTAGATGTTCTTCCGCAAGAGTTCAGTCATAAAGGTAATGACGAAACAGATAGCGAAGACAACTCTGTTCCCTATTCGATGTACCGTGTTGATTTCATGGCAACAATTCAGACTAACGAAGGCGAATATCGCAAGGTATTAATCGAAGTCCAAAAATCGTTGGGAGCGGCAGACGTAACCCGTTTTCGTAAATATCTTGGCGAACAGTATTCCAAGAAAGATATTGTTATTGTCGATAAAAGTCCCAAGAAAAATTCCGGTAACAATTCCGATAAAAAAACCGAAGGGCAAACGCTTCCGATCACAACAATTTATATTCTTGGCAATAAACTTGCCGAGATAAAATGTTCTTGTTTGAAAGTCGGGCGAACCTATACGGACATGTTGACGAATGAAACAGTCAACGAAAAGTCTGATTTTGTAGAAAAACTCACTCATGATTCTTATATTATTCAGGCTGGTCGAATAACGGATAATCGTTATGTTACAAGTCTTGAAAAATTGCTCAGTATATTCGAGCAATCCTATTTT
Organism: Planctomycetaceae bacterium; assembly: GCA_031259095.1. Taxonomy (GTDB): domain Bacteria; phylum Planctomycetota; class Planctomycetia; order Pirellulales; family Thermoguttaceae; genus WRKP01. Next base: position 2,767 of record JAIRLW010000283.1, read on the forward strand.
GTCTCGGACGGTTCGGAAGCGTTGAAGGAATATCGTTATCAACCATTGCCTGACGACGAGGAGATAAAACTGATTACTGAAACGCTGCATGAGATGGGCGTTGATCCTGAAGAACGTAAACTCATAGAAAACGAAGCAGAATACATACGGACGATTGACGACACTTACGGTTATAAAATCAAAGAACTAACTGAAGCGCTCGAAGAAAAGGATAAAGAAAATGCCGAATTGAAAGAAAAACTTGCAGAATTAGAACGTCTTCTTCGTAATAAATAAGTCGAATAAGTTGACAGGGAATTTTATGCTTTGTAACAAGATAAAAATTAACATAAATGTATGAATTTTTAAAGATTCCCTTTTGAGACTTCCTAAAGAACATTTACGAGATGTTCAATGGGAATTAGTTACTTTGAATTATCAAAATTCAGATAAAAAATGCGGATATTATACGAGCGTTGGGTTCATTGGTTTGGTACGCTTCGACCGGTTCATGCAATTTTTCTTTTGTATGTTCTTCACATACTGGTCATGTTTTTATTTTTGAGCATACCGTTGTGTCGGCGGGCTGAGGTCGGCGGTGTTGCGCGGATAGACACCTTGTTGGTTGCGGCTTCGGTTATCAGCACGTCGGCGCTGACGCCGTTTAACACTGCCGAAGTGTACAATTTTTTAGGCGAAATAATTATTCTGATCGGCGTTCAAATGGGCGGACTTGGCTACATGATCATCGGCTCTTACGCCATTCTTGCGTCAAAAGGACACGTTTCAGAAAACCGAATCAATATCGGACGGGTCATTTTCTCAATGCCTTCCCAATTCAAATCGACCGTCTTTTTGAGACATATTATTGCGTTCACTTTTTTGATAGAAGCCATCGGAACAATACTTCTTTGGCAAGCATTCACGGAAGCCAATGTCCCCAATCCATTCTGGGCGGCGTTATTCCATTCGGTAACGTCGTTTTGTACGGCGGGATTCAGTACGTTTTCAAATAACTTCGTCCCGTTTGCCGGTAATATAAAAATCAACCTTATTATTGCGATATTAAATTTACTCGGAGCAATCGGATTTATTGTTCTTGACGATTTCTCGCGTGCGTTGTACAGGGCAATCAACTACGATCCGGACAGCAGCGAAAGCAAAACAAAATTCAAGGCAACATTGACAACACGGATCATACTCGTATCAACATTCGGCGCCGTGTTTGTTGGTACGATTTTACTTTTTTTTGACGCGCATATTATGGTTCTTCCGATCAAGGAGCGCATTCTTGTCTCGTTTTTTCAAACCGTATCGGCGTTGACCACTTCAGGATTTTGCACGTATCCGATTGCTCAACTTTCGGCGGCCACTGTGATGATCATGATCATTCTGATGATACTGGGCGCATCGCCGTGCGGTACGGGCGGCGGTCTGAAATGTACCACATGGTCGGCGGCGATTGGTACGATATTGAGTTCGGTGCATGGCCGCAAGGAAATTACGTTTTTTGGTTATGCAATACCGCATGGTCGAATCAATGCGGCCTTTGCGGCGTTTGCGTTGTATTTGATTACGTTTTCGGTTGGAGCGTATTTATTGTTGATATTTGAGAATCACCAGTTTGAGGATGTGGTGTTTGAGGTTGCGTCGGCATTGAGTACCGTTGGCTTGAGTCGCGGGATTACTTCGGAATTGTCGATAGCGGGCAAGATAATTATTACAATCATAATGTTCATGGGCAGATTTGGGGTTATTTCGTTTGCTTTGGTCGCCGTAGCAGTTTACCACGAAGACACTCCCGCATCGCCCGACGACAATCAGAATCCCCAACAAACCCAAGCCTCACCCCAAAACGAACAACAAACACCACCACCCCAAACCAACTCACCCGAATTAGACGAACTCGTACTATAAAACCTTGTAACCAATCATACCGTTTACGAACCGTTCTTTATTCAATAGGGAACCTCTCAATAGACCCTTTTCCAAAAACAAACTATTTGATTTTAATATATCAGTGGAATTTTTCAAAACGTCTTTTAACAGTTTTCGCAAACCTTATTTTCAACCTAATTTTTCTTACTAAACAACCTCAGTAGCCAAAGATACAACATGATCCAACCTTATTACCTTATTAAAAACGTAAACAAATAATGAGGTAATAAGGTAATGAGGTCGATTTTTTGTGGATTCATTGCTACTG
>JAIRLW010000314.1 GCA_031259095.1 Planctomycetaceae bacterium
GCGCAACAGTATTACGTGAACTTGGTTTAACATTGGGATTATTCTATGAACCGCCGAAAGAAAAAACGAATATTGTTTCCAATGAACTTGTTGGCAAGTTAATTGGGCTGCTTATTGAACTCCGTGCTTCTGCCCGTAAAAACAAAGACTTTGCAACAGCGGATAAAATCCGTAACGATCTTGCGGTATTTGGCGTAACACTTGAAGATCGCCCAAGCGGTACGGAATGGAAAATCTGCTGATTGTTTCGGAATTTTGTGGAGTCATTGTTTACATCAATAATCAAAAGGTAGGCGATGTTTCGCTGAAACATCATGCCGGTTGTTTTTTTCTTTTCCGATGAAAAGAATGACCGCAGAAAATACGGTATCCTCGTTGTTGAACCATTGGAAATAATTCGGACGTCCGACCTACGCCCAATTTGATAACGCCGCTGTTTTCACTGGTCCACGACACCCTAATAGGTGTCGGTCAGGTCATTCGATTTTGTTTGTCGCTTGACGTGATACCTCCGCCAAGAGAAACAGGATTTCAAGCAAGCTTCGAAAAGTACAACGGACTATGGCAAAATATAAAAATAATTTTTATGACTGCAAAAAGTATATTTATGCCAAAAATCAAAAGGTTGCCTACCTGATATTGATCAGACAACTACCTCAAAATAATCAGAAAAATTGCGCAACATTGTGCTTTTTGTAATAGGTATAAAAAACAGTCCCTAATGTTACTAACTTCTTAGAGACCTTAGGGACAAAAGACGCCGATAAAAACTGTTGCGAAAAACTTGGAATCAAACGCCGATTATTGCGCCGAATTTACAGGTTCTTGCGCATTCGCCGCATTTGATACATTTTTCTGCGTCGATAACGTGCGGCATTTTGCGCTCGCCGGTAATCGCTCCGACCGGACATTTTTTGGAACATGCCGTACAACCCTTGCATTTATCGGCAAGAATTTCGGGTCTTGCCAAACTCTTGCACTGTCCCGCCGGACAACGTTTTTGAAACACATGAGCGTCTAATTCTTCACGAAAATGCCGGATGGTTGAAAGTACCGGATTCGGAGCGGTTTTGCCAAGAGCGCAAAGCGAACCTTTTGAAACGGTTCGGGCAACCTGATCTAAAATATCCAACGTTTCCTGACTTCCGTTTCCGGCAATAATATCGTCCAGCAACGCCAACATCTGTTTGGTTCCTTCACGGCAAAGTAAACATTTGCCGCATGATTCGTTTTGAGTGAACTGCATAAAAAACCGCGCCATTTGAACCATGCAGGTTCCCTTATTCATCACAACCAAACCGCCGGAACCAACCATCGCTCCAACCGTTTTCAACGAATCAAAATCGAGCGGTAAATCGAGATGCTCCTGAATTAAGCAACCGCCGGAAGGACCGCCAATCTGAACCGCTTTGAAGTAATCGTTTGAAATATCGCCTTTGTTGTCAATCACGCCGCCGCCGACGTCGAAGATAATTTTCCGCAACGTTGCACCAAACGGAACTTCAATAAGACCGGTATTAACAACATGTCCGGTTAAAGCAAACGTTTTTGTTCCCGGTGAGCCTTCCGTTCCAACTTTTCTATAGGTTTTTGCCCCTTCGAGTATGATAAACGGAATTGCGGCAAGAGTTTCGACATTGTTGATAACAGTCGGTTTTCCCCATAAACCGCTTTGTGCCGGAAACGGCGGTTTCGGACGCGGCATTCCGCGATCCCCTTCAATAGACGCAATCAACGCCGTTTCCTCACCGCAAACAAACGCACCCGCACCTTCCATTACATGGATTCGGAACGAACGTCCTGTTCCGAAAATGTCATCGCCGAGAATACCGAGTTTTTCAGCATCGGCAACCGCTTTGCGAACCCGTTGAACCGCAAGCGGATATTCAAGACGGACATAAATATAACCCTCAGTCGCTTCGATACCGCGTGCCGCAATCATCATTCCTTCAAGAACACAATGCGGATTGCCTTCCATCACGCTTCGATCCATGAATGCGCCGGGATCGCCTTCGTCGGCATTACAAATAACATATTTGACCGGATTTTTTTCTTTAAGAGCAAATTTCCACTTTTTTCCGGTTGGAAAACCGCCGCCGCCGCGCCCGCGAAGACCGGAAACCTCAATCTCTTCACAAACAGTTTCCGGCGTCATTTCCGTCCACGCACGCCGCGCCGCTTCGTAACCGCTATTAGCGATATATTCGTAAATATCTTCCGGTTCAAACACTCCGCACGCTTTGAGTGTAAGCCGTGTTTGCTGCTGATAAAACGGAATATCTTTTTGTCCGGTACATTTCCGGTTTTTGTTATGACGGTCAACATAGAGAAGACGTTCAATAATTCCCTTGTTTTTGATAGACGTTTCGACAATCTCGTCCACGTCGGAAACTTTGACATTGGTGTATAAAATACCATCGGGACTGATACTTAGAAGCGGTCCCATCTGGCAAAAACCTTGACAACCACTCTTAGAAAGACGCAAAAAATCGATAGTTCCGTCTGGTTCGCCGTCTTCATAACGGAGTTGAACCTGAACGTCCATTCCGATTTCCTGAACCTTTTTTTCAAGAGCGTGAAAGACGTCGAGTGAGCCGTTGGCAACGCAACCGGTTCCGGCACAGATAACAACTCGCCGGCTTGCGCCTTTCATTGCACGGTTAAATTTGTCCGTACAATTTTGTAAAAATTCTTTTGTAATAGACATTAGAAACGGGTTTTGAAGGGTTGATGATTCCGTGTTCGCGCCTACAGATAAAACACAAAACGGATCATGGATACTATTGAAATCGACGGTATTGACCGTTTAACTGTTAAGATTCTTTTCCGATGAAAATTAACCACAAAACAACAATATTTTCAAAAATTTCCAAGTACAACAGATGGAATCCTAACTATTATCACCTGATAGAGTTGCTTGTCAAGATACGCAACACTATTATCGATAAAATCTTAACGATAGCACATCGCTAATACTATTATACTCCTCACTCTTGAAAATTCGGTTTTTTAGGAATACACGACATGTATTGTATCCTTAAAATTCCGGCATATTTTATAATTGTATCTGAAACGAAAACTGAAATTTCAAGTGTGAGGAGTATATTGAGGTTGTTTTGTTTGTTGAATTAGGTGAAAATGAGGTTGCTCCCCATTAGTAGAGACTTTTACTTTGGCTTTTACGGTTTATTTTTTTCGAG
>JAIRLW010000329.1 GCA_031259095.1 Planctomycetaceae bacterium
ATAATCCGACTGCCCTTTCAGGGCAATACAATTTTTGCGTGAAAAACAGGAATAATTTGGAGACTCTTTATATCGGAAAGCAAACAGACCAAAAAAATAAAAATACTTAAAAATAAGGAGATTAAACTACTTTTTTTAAGAAAGTACAGTTTATAAGGCAACTTCTAAAAATTTGTTTTTTGATCGACCAAAATCGACCCAATTCGACTAAAATCGATTTTGGTCGATTTCAGTCGAAGTTTTTAGAAGTTTTTAGAAGTTCCCATAAGACTAAAAGTGAACGCTGGGAATTTTTTTTTTACCGTGCAGCAATAATATTTAATGAATGTAACGGTACAGCACTTCCATGATAACGGCAACCAGTATCATAAAAAAAGTCAACCAACCACCAAATCGGACAGCATGAGACAAAATCAGCCGCATGTCTTCATGCCGCGTTGCCGCATAACAAAGGGAAAAAACAATAATCAATGGAATCGCAGAAAAAATCATCGTAATCGTAAAATTTGAAATGGTAAATGTTTAAAGGGAACTTCTAAAAACTTATTTCTTCACCGACTAAAATCGATTTTAGTCGATTTCGGTCGATTAAAAAATGAGTTTTTAGAAATTTCTTTAACTTAATTTTTATTCGTCTTGCTATTTTCTCATATTAACGATTTCCCGTCAATCGGCAGACATTTTAATTTAATTTCTAAAAACTCGGATTAAATTTGACCGAACTCGACTAAAATCGATTTCGGTCGAATTCAGTTGAAGTTTTTAGAAGTTACTCTTCTTTAATCAGAACGTCCGGGACCGTGTTGAACAAGTCGGCGGAATAATCAATCATTTTTTCGGTCATCCAGGGCATCAAAAACGCCATCACAAGAACCATCACAAGAATCTTGAGAACAATCGCAATGGTTTGTTCCTGAATCTGCGTCAACGCCTGAAAAAGACCAATTAATAAACCAATCACTGTTCCCGCCAGTAAAATCGGCGCAGCAATTAATAACGCAATCCAAATCGAATCACGACATAAATCAACCGCCGTTTGAGCATCCATGCTTACTAAAACAGGTTAGAGTAATATTTTTATTTGTAATAATTTACGACAACATAGATCGATTTCAGTCGAAGTTTTTAGAAGTTCCTTTAATTTTCAGATTATCCGATTTGTTAAAGGTTGCGATAAACTATGTAGGAATAATGATAACAATTGGAAATAAAATGGTCAAGAGCAATTTTTTCAGTGGAGAGTTGATAGCGGAAAGTGGAGAGTAAATCAATTTTTGTCCCATTGGTCGTTAGAGTCCCTATTGTCCCTAAAAATTTCAGTACAGGGACAAAAGAGACAAAGAAGGTTGGTATTGAAAAGATTCAGGGTTGGTGTAGAATTTTGTTTTTGAATGTCTGGAAATGTTTTGCGGTAACGTAACCGTTAAAGCATTTTCTTTCAGTCGGAGATTTTTGTTAGATTCAATCATTGGGAACCTCTGAAAACTTCGACTGAAACCGACCAAAATTGATTTTAGTCGAATTAGGTCGATTTCGGTCGATCAAAAAATAAGTTTTTAGAAGTTGCCTCAACATCAACCTGAAACAAAATTTATGTGCGGCATTATCGGAATATTCGAGTTGAAAGAACCTGCGGAACAATTACGCTCTCAGGCGTTGGACATGTCCCGGAAAATTCGGCATCGCGGACCGGATTGGTCGGGCATTTACTCCGGTTCCAAATCAATTCTAACTCATGAACGTTTGGCGATTGTCGATCCGCAATCCGGTAAACAACCACTTTATTCAAATAACGGTAAAACCGTGTTGGCGGTGAACGGTGAAATTTATAACCACCAGAGTATTCGTAACCGACAAGCCAAGATTTATCCGTTCAAAACAAAATCCGATTGTGAAGTAATTCTTTCATTGTATCAGGAAAAAGGAATTGATTTTCTCGAAGATTTGAACGGAATTTTCGCGTTTGCCCTGTATGACGAAGAAAACGACGCCTATCTGATTGCCCGTGATCACATTGGTATTGTTCCGCTGTACATGGGATGGGACAACGCCGGAACTTTTTATGTTGCGTCCGAATTGAAATCGCTCGAAGGTTACTGCAACCGGATTGAACAATTTCCGCCGGGGCATTATTGGTACAGCAAAGAAGGGAAATTAACCCAATGGTATCACCGTGATTGGCGGAATTACAAAACAGTTGAGCATAACGAATCGTCCATTCATGAGTTGCGTGAAGCGTTGGAATCGGCAGTGAAACGGCAATTAATGACCGATGTTCCTTACGGAGTGTTACTTTCAGGCGGTCTGGATTCGTCTATTGTGTCGGCGGTGGCTAAAAAATATGCCGCCAGCCGCGTCGAATCAGATGACCGCCAACCGGCATGGTGGCCCCGACTCCATTCGTTTGCGGTCGGTTTGGAAGGTTCACCCGATTTAGCCGCCGCACAAAAAGTTGCCGATTATATCGGAACGGTTCATCACGAAGTTCATTTCACCATTCAAGAAGGTTTAGACGCTCTTCGTGATGTAATTTATCATATTGAAACATACGATGTAACAACGATTCGTGCTTCAACTCCCATGTATTTGTTGGCAAGAGTCATTCGGTCAATGGGAATCAAAATGGTGCTTTCCGGTGAAGGAGCCGATGAAATTTTCGGCGGGTATCTGTACTTCCACAAAGCGCCCAACGCCGAAGCCTTGCACGAAGAAACGGTGCGTAAATTGGATAAACTGTATCTTTACGATTGTTTACGCGCCAATAAATCGCTTGCGGCATGGGGAGTAGAGGGGCGAGTTCCTTTTCTCGATAAAGAATTTATGGATGTTGCCATGCGGCTGAACCCCGAATCAAAATTGAGCGGCTTGAAAAACCGTATGGAAAAATGGTTTTTACGGAAAGCGTTTGAAGATTATCTGCCCGAAGGTGTGGTGTGGCGGCAGAAAGAACAATTTTCCGACGGCGTAGGTTACAACTGGATTGATACCTTGCGTGCGCTCACTTCTTCAAAAGTGTCGGACGAACAGTTTGCAAAAGCATCCGAACGGTTTCCAATCAATCCTCCCATGTCAAAAGAGGAATATTATTATCGTACCATTTTCACGGAATTATTCCCGTCCGATTCCGCTGCCCAAACGGTTCCGTCAGTTCCATCGGTTGCGTGTAGTACGCCGGTTGCGCTGGAATGGGATGCCGCTTTCAAAAATATGATCGATCCTTCGGGAAGAGCAGTAAAAACCGTCCATCATGAAGCCTATTGACGATTGGGAACCTCTAAAAATTCTTTGTTAATTATAACGGCGCTTTCCTAAAAGTACAGAAATTAAACACTGTAAATTAAGGTTTTTTTAATATTACACGTACTTTTGCACTAATATAAAAGAGGCGTACTAT
>JAIRLW010000377.1 GCA_031259095.1 Planctomycetaceae bacterium
GTAATCCCAATGCGAAAACGATTTATCTGATTTTGGACAATGCCGGTTATTATCACAGTAAAGAGGCGGAAGCCTATCGGCAGCAACTTGGAAAAATAACGTTCATTTTTTTACCAACGTATTCACCCAATTTGAATCTTATGGAACGGCTCTGGAAATTTTTCAAAAAGAAAACAACTGATAATAAATATTACGAAAAATATGCCGACTTCGTCGACGCCTGTAAAAAATTTCTTCAACAACATCAAAAAACACAAGGCGCCGCTGCGCACGTTACTCGCCGAAAAATTTCATATCAGAAAAAAAAGTTTAACCGAATTTTAAAGTGTGATAAGTATAGATTACTATTTTTTAAGTCCCACAGGGAAAAACAAAAATTCTACTGAATAATTACGTTATTAAATAAAAAAACTGATTATTTCACATTTTGTGGGCATCAGTAATTGGAGTGAATCATGAAAATTTCCGTCCCGCTAGGGACAAGACTTTATTTTAGGTATGTGAATGATCGTCAATGAAAGACGGTTACTCAAGTGTCGTCCCTAGCGGGACTTTGTGTCTTATTTGCTGTATCCGTAGGCTAAAGCCTACGGTTAATAAAGTGTTGCCCCTGCGGAGCAAATAAAAAAGTAACTTAGAACCGTTCAACATAATTAACTTGAAAAATTAAATTTATGACTGCAAGAAGTATGATACCGATTTTTTTACCAAAATTTTGAAAATATTTTAAAAATTTCCAGAAAAAGACGAAAACCCTATTGACGGTTTGAACCTCTTTGATTAAACTACGGAACTTAATCGGTTGCGATTTTCAGACAGTTATATGACTTTTTCCAATGTTGTTTTTACGGTGTTAAACTCATTGTACTTTAAAATTCGTCTTTATAAGAATAGAATTTTTGTGTCTTTTATTTAAAATCCTGTAAATTCTGTTTATCTCGTCAAAATCGGTTTATCCTGTCAAAAAACGAAAACCGAAATTCAAAGTGTGAGGAGTATACCACCGAACAGTCCCTCATGCGATACCAATGAAAGCTCCGCAAGTGCTTATCATAAAGGCGGAGCCAGCGCGAGTAGTTATCATTCGGGAGGTGTTAATGTTTCATTTTTAGACGGAAGTGTTCGTTTCATTTCTGATACGATTCAAGTCAAAAATCTTGATGTTGCCTGTGAGGGAACGGATTTACCGCCGGCAACACCCATTGCTAAAAACGCCGGTGCTAATGTTGCGATTGGCGAATTATTTAGTTACGGTATTTGGGCGGAACTTGGTTCTATCAACGGCGGAGAAAGTACAGCACTACCCCTGCTTTTTTACAACATGATTTTATGGTATGATCTCTTGTTATGAAAACAGGCTAATGTATGTTTGTTTTTTACTTTAGTTACTTTATCATCAACAAAAATAAAGGAGATTATGATGAAAAAATTTCAGATGTTTGTAACTCTATTAATCGTTGGAATGTTCGCATTTTTGCCGGCAACGATTGCTCAGGAGAAAAAAACGATTCCGCTTTTTAACGGCAAAAATCTTGACGGATGGTACACCTTTGTCAAATCCAAAGGCAAGGGAAATGATCCTGATAAGGTATTCTCTGTCGAGGACGGAGTTATTCGGGTTTCCGGTACGGAATTTGGTTGCATCACTACTAACGAGGAATATGAAAATTACTCGCTGGAAGTAGAATACAACGTCGGCGAACATTCTTACGGTTCGCGAAAAGGAAAAGCATTCGATAGCGGAATACTCATTCACTCCAACGGCAAAGATGGTGCTTTCGGCGATGTTTGGATGAAATCAATTGAGATTCAGATAATCGAAGGCGGCACGGGCGATTTTTACGTTGTATCTGAAAACAAAGATGAAAATTTTTCTTTAACATCAACAATTGATCCCAAACAGGCAACAAAGAACGGCAGCGGAGTTTTTTTGCCTGATGGAATAGAAACAACCGTTTTCACTCCGTCAGCCCCTGTACGCCGTCGCGGTGTTGATAAAATTGGAAAAACCGATATTGCACGTTTCCGAAATGCTAACGAAATCGAGAAACCGCACGGCGAATGGAATGCCGTTAAAATTGTTGCGCAAAACGATAAGATAGATGTTTACCTGAACGGACAACTTGTCAATCAGGCAAAAAATGTTAAACCTCAAAAAGGACGTATCCAAATTCAATCCGAAGGCGCAGAATTTTTTTACAGACGAATTGATCTGACACCGCTGGAAGAATAACAAGATAGAAGAACCTCTAAAAATTCACGTAAAAACATATTGGACAATTACCGAAACATTCCTACGTCCCGCAAGGGACAATACCTAACGTACATGTAACACTATTAACTATTCACTCATAACTATTAACTATTAACTATTAACTAAATATGTTGTCTTTTCAGGACGAAAGAAAATAGGATCAATAATCGGTAAAAGGTTATCAAAATTGATAGTTACGTGTAAACAATATTCGGACTAACCACGCAAACGGAATGATCGTCATTGTCAACAGGGTAATTTTTAACCATTGCAACACGGAAAGCGATTCTGTACGAAAAACTTGACCGATTCCCCAATAGCCGCTTATCTGAACCATTCCTATCTGCACAAAAATAATCAACCCAATAATCAAAAGGAAAAGACGGTTCTTCAACAAAAGAGAAAACGGCGATTCATCATGACGCAACGAACGGCAATTAAAAATATTCCAAAATTGAAACATAACGAAAGTTGTAAAAAAGACAGTCAATGCCTGAATATTTTCCGGTTCGCGCGGATCAGCGTTAAATTGAAACATTTTGCCGTTTTCGAGAAATAAACCGTAACAAAGTACAATTCCCAAAATCACAACCTGATAAGCGCTGCAACATAAAATCGTTATTCCCATTGACGGCGTAATAATAGACGCTTCACGTTTGATTGGTTTTTGTTTCATGGAACGTTCACGCGGCGGATCGGTACTGAGTGCAAGAGCGGCGAAAGTGTCCATAATAATATTGATCCAGAGAAGTTGCGGAACCGTCAACGGCAATGGAACTCCAACCAAAGGTCCTAATAACGCACAAGTTAACGCAACAACATTAACCGAAAGTTGAAATTGTAGAAACTTCTGGATATTTTGATACAAAGTTCGTCCCCACCAAATTCCTGTTACGATACTTTTGAAATTATCGTCCATTAACACAATATCGCTTGCTTCTTTGGCAACTTCCGTACCGGCAATACCCATTGAAATTCCGACGTCAGCAAATTTCAACGCCGGAGCGTCATTCGTACCGTCTCCGGTCATTGCCACAACTTCACCTTGTTGGTGCATTGCTTTCACCAACCGCAATTTATCCATCGGTGTTGAACGCGCCAACACCCGAAGATGAGGAATCACCTCAACAAGTTTTTCGTCACTTAATTGCGACAGTTCTTCTGAAGTGAGAACGGCTTCGCCGTGTTTGATTGCCGTTTCAAAATCATTTTCAAAATCATTTTTAAAATCGCCGGAAATAAATGTTTCAGATAAAATTCCCGCTTGTTTGGCAATAGCGACCGCGGTTGGTTTGGCGTCGCCGGTAATCATCTTAACATGAACGCCGGCTTCACGGCATACCGTAACAGCATGAGGAACTTCAGGACGAATCGGATCGGTAATACCAATCAAGGCGTAAAGAGTATTATCACGATAATCGGTAAAATGTTCTGCGTTCTCTTCTTTGAAACTTTCCGGTACATTTTGAGAAATATTTTTTTGTACATTTTCCGGCGATTGTAAATCATACTCTTTTACTGTAAAAGCAATTACCCGTAACGCTTGATTTTGTGCTTGAGTTAAGGCGGACTGAATGACCGGCAAATACGATTCTATCGGTTCACGTTGACCGTTCACCATAACGTGTGAACAGGAATTTAATAATCGTTCCGGTGCGCCTTTGGCATAGATCAATCGTTTATTGCTTCGTTCAACGGTAACAAGAGACATTTTTCGTGCGGAATTATGACTCAACTCCCAGACACGCGGGTCTTTGTTACGATGTTCACGGTAATCAATTCCGTTTTCTTGTAACAACCGGAGCAGCGCACATTCCGTTGGATTACCAATTCCTTCAATTTTACCCTGTTGAATATTGAGTGACGCTTCACTGTTTGCCGAAATCAAATTGACCAGTGTTGTCCATTCAGGCAGATTTTTATCGGACATTTTTTTAATTGTTTCATAATCATTAAATTCTTTTAATCCGGCAAAAATCCATGTTACAGTCATTTGATTTTGTGTTAATGTTCCGGTTTTATCGGAACAAATAACAGTTGCCGAACCAATCGTTTCCGAAGCCACCAATTTTCGTATCAGACAGTTTTCTTTTGCCATTTTCATCATATTCAACGCTAATGAAACAGTAACCATCATCGGCAATCCTTCCGGTACGGCAACAACAATAACTGTTACGGCAACAACAAAACAAGTTAAAAGTCCGCGCAGCAGGACAAAGAGACTACCGTCCCAATTCCAAAAAGTAAAAAATGCCATGACCGCAAAAATTAAAACCGCGCACGTCATTCCAACCACGCTGATTTGTTTTGCCAAAACCGCTAATTTTTGTGTCAAGGGCGTTTCGTTTCCTGATTCCGTATCACCGAGATTCGCTGCAATCTGACCAAGCCGCGTTTGATCGCCCACTTTAGTAACAACAAATTGACCATGACCATCGGAAATCATTGTTCCGCGATAGACGAGTGATTCTTCATTTTCGATAGAATCAATTTTAATAGCACTAATCTCAATAGATTCCGTTGTAATTGTTTCAAAATTAACGGTATGTTTTTCAACGGGAACCGATTCGCCGGTCATAACGGACTGATCGACGAGTAAACTCAATGCATCCAAGACAACACCGTCGGCAGGAACTTTATCACCGAGATCAAGATGTACAATATCTCCGACCACAAGATCATTAATTGAAATTTCAGTCATTTGACCGTTACGCAAAACTTTAATACGAATATCATCTTTAACTTTATTGAGTAAATCAAATTCTCGTGCGCTTTTTAATTCGCTGAAGAATCCGGCAAGTGTTGCGAGAGCAACGGCAAGAAAAATACCGATAGAATCGATAAAACTTGCATCGCCATGTTGGAGAACGAATTTTTCTATCAATGTCATCAGTATGGAAACAACAGCAGCGGCAAGAAGAATCCGAATGGTCGGGTCTTCAAATTTTTCGAGCAGTTGCGACCACCAAGATTCACGCTGCGGCGGAGTGAGCGTATTCCGTCCGTATTTTTCAGCGGATTGCTGAACCTGTTCCGTAGTCAGTCCATTTTGTACGTTAATAACAAGATCGTTAATTGTAATTGTTGTTTGATTCATAATTATAGGGTTGTTGATGTGTAAGGCTGTTAATATAATGTTTTAGGTAAATAGGTAATATTTTTTGTAAACAAAATGATGGTTATCCAAAATTC
>JAIRLW010000392.1 GCA_031259095.1 Planctomycetaceae bacterium
ACTTAACCCCACCCCGTTGGGGTGGGCTATTCAGTAAAAAATCTTGACGCCCCTATCGGGGCTAATGTAAAAAACAAAAAATATTTCAAAAAGTAGTTTGTTATTTTAGGAAAGTGCAACTGTTAAAAGACGTTTTTGAAAAATTCCACTGATCTATTACTAAAAATTAATCAAATCTTAACGAAATCTTAATAAAATCTTAATAATTGAATATTATAATGGGCGGCAAATGTTTGTTTATACGATGTCGGAAAATCCGGCGTGTATAAATTTTCCTTCACCTTTTTTCCATTTTGAGGAGAAAACCATGTTGAAAAAGTTGTTTGCGATTTGTTTGTTTCTTGTGTTGACCACGTTTAGTGTTGCGCAGGAAATCCGTATTGAAGGTTCGACGACGGTTGGTCCGATTGTCGATGCCTTTGTTGAAGCGTTACAATCGGACACGGAAGCCCGATTTACCGTCAAAAAAACCGGTTCCGGCGACGGCGCCGCCGCGTTGATTGACGGGCGTTGTGAAATTGCCGCGATGAGCCGGTTTATGAAAAAGGAAGAGTACGAAAAAGCAGTGGCCGCTGGTCGAATGCCGATTCCGTTTACGATTTGTATGGATGGAGTGTGTTTTATTGTGCACCCATCGAACACCGTACGAAGTCTGAACAAGCAACAAGTTACCGATATTTACACCGGAAAAATCAAATCATGGAAAGAACTTGGCGGTCCTGATGTTCCGATTGTTGCGATTAGCCGTGATACGTCGTCGGGAACTTATGAGGTGTTTCATGAATTGGCGGTCGGCAAAGCGAAACTTGGCAACAGTGTCGAATATACCAATTCGAATCCGCAAATGTTCATCCGAATCAGTACCACACCGGGAGCGATTGGTTATGTCGGTATTGGTTTTTTACAGGAAGGAGTTGCGACAATCAAGTTTGAAAATGTCGTACCGAACAAGGAATCTGTTGCCAACGGAACTTATCCGCTTTCACGACCGTTGTATCTTTTCACCAACGGTTATCCGAAAACAGGTTCGGCATTGATGAAATTTTGCAACTTTTATCTGACGGAAGAAGGACAAGAGGTGATTACCGCCAAAGGGTTTGTCCCGTTCACAAAATATTGACAACCCGAAGGGCTTTCACCCGCCATCAGTATTTTTTCTTGGGGTCTTGCTATGAACAGAAAATCGTGGACAATAAGAGGTTCATAGAATAAAAGTTAAGAGTTTGTGGTTTGTGTTGCAAGCGGATTAATTTTGCTTGCAACATCAATCTCAAATTCCAAACCACTCGCCACATCCCCCCAATCACCCATTCTAATCATGTCCGACCATTTTGCTTATTTTGTCTTCGATATTGAAAGTGTCGCCGACGCTCAACTTGTTTCCAAAGTTCATTTCAATGGCAAGGTTCCGCCTCAGGAAGCGATTCGAAAATATCGGGATGAACTGCTGGAAAAAAATGATTCCGACTTTATTCCCTATACGTTTCAAATACCGATTTCTGTTGTTATTGGTAAAGTTGCCGATGATTTTTCGCTGATGGACGTGGTGGTTCTTGACGAGCCGGAATATCGTCCGCATGAAATTTGCAACAAATTTTGGCGAGGTTGGTCGGCGTATAAACAGCCGACTTTTGTGAGTTTCAACGGGCGCGGATTTGATATTCCGATGTTGGAACAAGCGGCATTCCGATACGGAATTTCTGTTCCGGGGTGGTTTGCAATCAACGCCAAAACTTTTGAACAACCAAGAAATCGTTACAATCTGAAAACTCATATTGATCTTTGCGATATTTTGACCAATTACGGTGTAACCCGATTCAACGGCGGTCTCAATCTTGCGGCAAGTATTTTGGGAAAACCCGGAAAAATGGAAACGCAAGGATCAATGGTGCAAGACCTCTACGACGCCGGTGAATTGGTAAAAATCAATGATTATTGTCGTTGCGACGTTTTAGATACTTATTTTGTTTTTTTGCGGGTGATGGTGTTGACTGGAAAATTATCGCTTCACGACGAACAGGTTTTAGTCAAGAAAACAAAGGATTGGCTCACTGCCCGTGTGGACAACTGTCCGGCATACCGTCAATATCTCGACAGTTGGGGCGATTGGTTCAACCCTTGGGAAAACCGCGATCACGCCGAACCGAAATCATAATCGTATCGGATAACATGTTTTCCGTAACTTCTAATTGTAACTGTTAATATTTTCCTAATGAACTACACGAAAGTTTGTGTTGAGGCGTTTTCTTATACGTTACCGGAAGAGGTTGTTTGCACGGACGAATTGGAATTACGGTTACAACCGCTTTATCAGCGGCTGAAACTTCAGGAAGGCAGACTGGAAATGCTGACCGGTATTCGGGAACGCCGACTTTGGCAACAAAACCGTACACCGGGAAATCAAAGTGTTACAACCGTTCGTCGTCTTCTTGAACAAACCGGAATGAATCCGCAAAAGGTGGGAGCGTTGATTCATGGTTCGGTTTGCCGTGATTATCTGGAACCGGCAACCGCGTGTTCGGTTCATCACGCATTGGAGTTGCCGACCAACGGTTTTGTTTACGATATTTCCAACGCTTGTCTTGGCATTGTCAGCGGCATGATTCAGATTGCCAACATGATTGAGTTGGAACAAATTGAAGCCGGCATTGTTGTTGGTACGGAAAGTTCCCGATCTCTTCTTGAAACAACAATCCAACATTTAAATACTGATTTTTCTATTACGCGAAAAAGTGTTAAACCGATGTTTGCGTCTTTAACGATTGGTTCCGGCAGTGCGGCGGTTCTTCTGACCAACCGGAATCTTTCACGAACCGGCAACCGATTACTTGGCGGCATGGTTCGCGCACAAACCAATTTTTGTAATCTTTGCCGAAGCGACACGGATCAATCCGGCGGCGACGCGATGAATCCGTTAATGCAAACCGATTCTGAAACTTTAATGAACGAAGGAATTGCCGCCGCTTCCCGAACATTTAATCCGTTTTTAAACGAAATCGGTTGGACGCGGCGAGATATTGACCGGACATTTTGCCATCAGGTTGGACGTGTTCACCAAAAACTTCTGTTCGACTCATTGGAATTACGGACGAGTCGGAATTTTTCAACATTGGAGTATCTCGGCAACACCGGAAGTGCGGCGTTACCGACAGCCGCTGCAATTGGTACGGAAACCGGTTTTGTGCCGGACGGAAGTCGTGTTGCTCTTTTGGGAATCGGTTCGGGAATCAATGTGGTCATGCTCGGACTCGAATGGAACAAAACACTGATAGCCTCACTTCCAACAAGCAAAACAATCGAAAATATTGTACAACAAAATACTCAATAGATTTTCTGATTGTTTCGGAATTTTGGGAATAATATTCAGAGGTAGGCAACGTTTCGCCTACCATCTTCTGGAAATCCTCTCACTATTTTTCTTCTGTTTTTATGATTACATTCCTCAAATTCCACAATAATCTGAAAAATTTTTCGGAAATCTGTTAAAAAAGAAATTTTCTGGATTGACAATTTTTCTAGTTTGTCGTAAAATGTGAATTTGATTCGATTGCGATCTGTTTTTTTACCGTTTGTTTGCGGTAAGCGAATCGCAATGATTTCAGTAAAACCTTAGAAAATAAGGAGTATCACGATGAAAAATGTCGTAAAATGTTTGATTGGATTTTTCGTGAAATTATGGGTGAAAAATTCGATGTTAAAATGGGCAAGACAGGGGGGGGGGGGCTAGATGTAGAGAAAAGGCAAGAATTGAGCGTGAAAAGTGTTTGGTTTTCCAACGTTTTTCCGCAAAATTCTCAACTCTTCGTCCCTCTTTGTTTGGCTTTACGTTGGTCGAACTTCTGGTGGTGATTGCGATTATCGGGATGTTAATCGCTCTTCTGTTGCCGGCGGTGCAGGCGGCACGTGCGGCGGCACAGCGGATGCAGTGTTCCAACCATCTCAAGCAACTTGGGATTGCGATTCACACGTTTCACAGCGCCCACAATGTTATTCCGCCTTATGGTTTTCACGACCGACTAAACGATCCAGCAGATACCAATTCTTACCTATATAGGCTTTCCCCATTTGGTCCGTTGTGTCCGTTTATCGAACAGACGGCACGATTTGATGAATACGCCGCGACAAACTATCAATTAGATGGCGACAGCATGAGCACTACAAACTGGACAAATCTCGGTAAACCGTTGTGTTTTCTCGGTTCTATCAACGGATTGTTGTGTCCTTCGGATGCTGTTGGAAACAATATCTCTTATCCCTACGGTAATAATGCCACCAATCCTGGAGCAAGAAGTTGGGACGAACATCGGCGGACGTTGACAAGTTACAAATTTTCCGGTGCGGATTATCCTCCCCATGAGGCCAATGGAACGCGTCGGAAATATAATTATGACCGGACGCCGTTCTGTTTTATTCCTGAAGGAACAAAAAGTCTTTCACAAAGTTATTCATTTGCTTCGGTAAGCGATGGTCTGAGTAATACCATTTTTATGAGCGAGCGGGGAATGTGTGACGAACAGGTAATGAATCGGACTCAAGGCGGTATGTTGGCAAATGTCCTCACTGCCGGCAGTTGGATTAGTAGCGAAACAGGAAGTTACTTTACCGGATCATTGTCAACTGTTATGGCTGCTGCTACCGGTAATCAATATATTACCACTGGAACATATACTGACAGCGGATCACGTTACACAGTTGCCTCTGGAACAAGAATGGGGGCATCAGATTATATGACAAACCGAGGTGACGCTGCTTTTTGCGAAAAACCTATCTCAACCCGTTTCTATACCATTGTTCCGCCGAATGGACCATCGTGTCTTGTAGGCGAGTTGAGTGATGGTCACAACGGGCTTTTGCTGACAGCGAACTCCTATCATACCGGCGGCGTCAATGTCGTTAAAGGCGATGGTGCGGTGAGTTTTATCAGCGATACGATTAATAATCTCTCTCCCAACACAGCGGCAACCGTGGATGTTGCGGGCGACCCAAGATTACGAAACGGCGAATCGCTCTTCGGAGTTTGGGGTGCCTTAGGAACGATCAACGGCGGCGAGGCAAACACACAACCATAATTGTCGGCGGGAATCTCTAAAAATTATTGTTTCGACTTCAGTCGATTGAAATCGAATAATTGTTTTTTTAAAAATGGTATTTTTTAGAGATCCCTAATTATTGTTTTTTTAATGAATCACAGAATTTTCTGTGATTCGTGTACTTTTTATTCATAATCATTTTATTCAAAAACATTGAGAGGAAATGATGTTACACAAAAATATTTTATCCTTTACGATAATTTTATTAACGGCATTGTGTTTTGCCGGTTGCGCTCCTTCGTTACCGAAAGGAATGCCGCCGATCTATCCCTGCACAATTACGCTGACCCAAGAAGGCGTTCCTCTGAAAGGAGCAAGCGTTGCGCTTATTCCTGAAGATACAACGCTTAATTTTACGTTTGCAGGCACGACCACTTCTTCCGGAAACATTGAAATGTACTCGCATGGAAAATATCGCGGTATTCCCGCCGGAAAATATAAACTCGTTGTAACAAAAAAGGCGAATGAGATTCAAAACGAAAAAATATGGACAGTTTCGTTGGTTGATGTAAAATATACTAATCCTGATACATCGCCGTTACAGGTTGATATTGCCAAGAAAAAAAACGAATTTACCTTTGAACTTGGTCAATCCGTAAAAATACAAATATCGCCGGCACAAACATTAAAGCAGTATTACGGAACGCCTGACGAAGATAAATAAGTTCAAAATAAAATGAGAATAATTCCGTGATGTTTTATTTTGGTTGGTTCCGCGGGGACGACACTTTATTTTAGGCGTGTGAATTGCACCTTCGGCGACGGTTCGGTTCATTTCATTTCCGAGACGATTGATTCGCTCACTGCCGGAGAAACGGAATCTTCCGGAATTTTGAAATCATGTGAGCGCAAGAACAAATACGAATGGTATGGCGTTGATGGAAACATCAATCAATTCTTATTCCAAAACCGGTGCGCCGGTCGGCACGTTCAAGGGAACAGTAACACATCGCCCAAAAGTTCCTTCCGATTTAACAAAAGAAGAGTGGCAAAAGTTAAATGATGAAGAAGCGGAGGCTCAAAGTAAAAAAATCGCGGTAGAGGTTTCCAAGATGAAACAGATACCTTCAACATGGGAAAATCTCACAACGTCTCCAGTAAAGGTTACGATTCCCGAAAACGGCGGAAATGTTACCATTGAAATCACCGATGCAAAAACTTTTGCACAATAATACAGTTTTTTGTATCGATTAATATTCCGTTCCGTTAGTTTTCTACCGACATCTTGTCCTTAACGGGACAGAAATATAAAAATGGGGAACCTCTAATAATGCAAATTTTACTTAGTGAGCGGCGGAAGGTATCAGCGCTTGGCGTATAACATTTCACAGCGCAAGGCAAGTCCACGACGCTAACTATTTGTGAATTTCGAATTATTAGAAGTTCCCAATACAATCTCCATAATTTGAAAAATCTGAAAAATACATACTTGAATAGTCGTCAATACGACGGAATAAAATTATTTTTTTGCAAAGGAAATAAAATGAACAATTATTCATAGACCATTTATTGATTCTATACAGCAACTTTCTAAATGTCAAAAAAAATTTTTCTTTACCATATTTTGTTGTAAAAAATGAAAGTAAGAAAAAACACGTTTTTTTTGTACTAATTTGTGAAAATCGGTGATTTTTTGTAGAAAAACGGAGCCGTTTTACGCATTTTTACTTTCAAAACAATTCTTTAAATTCTTCTGTTTTCTTATTGACGTGGAAACTTAGTTTATAAAAAAAATAGAAAAAATACGGCTGGGTCAAAAAACTGCCTATTTTACCCAGACGTAAAATTCGCTAAGAAAATACGTAAAAATTACCTTAAAATGCTGTTATATTCTTTTTAATCGTTAAAGTTTAAAAAGGTGTTTTTATTGTATGACGGAGCAAATAAAAGATTTTTAAATTTATTTTTTTCTGGAATATCGGAGAAAAAAAACCGAATTTTCTGAATACCTAGATGCGAAATCGGTACGCTACTTTTCGTACACTTTTTACTGTTCCGCCATAAAATTCTTTTCACAATATTTTTTTGTACAATTTTATGACCGGCAGATTTTTAACTGAAGTAAAAACGTGCCGTGTTATCGAAACGTTTTTGGGACTGTTTCGGATTTTTTAACAAAAGAATAACGTATTGAATCCGCGATGCCGGATTCGATAAAAGATTCGTTTTCGCACAAAAAATCATGGAATCGTCATTGCATATTGTCTTATCGTCTTCTTTAACTTGTCGGAGAACATAACATGACCGAAAAAAAAACTAATCGACTGTTCTTATCGCAATTAATCTCTCTTCCGGAGAACAAAATAACTGCGAATACCGTTACAGCCGGCGGTAAAAAATTAGGGCTGAAAAGAGTAAGATCATGGCTAAGAAAAACTATTGTAACGGGAATCTTAGCAAGTTCAACGGTTGTTTGTGAACCGTCTGTTTGGGCGGGCGATATCAACATCACCAATGGACGTACCCGTACCGGTCAATCCCGCGGATCATTGGCAACCAATCCGTACTATGATAATGGTACGCCGGGCAATCCCGGTAATTGGTCGCACACTGATCGCTGGTTTGGACATAGTGACGCTGATAACGCTTTAGTGTACATCAACAGCGCCAACGGCGGAACTGTTCGTGTTACCTCGCCGGATAACAGAGCCTCTGATAATTACGAATATTCCGCCAGCAAATATGCCACCTTTTGGTCTCACAGTTATTGGGGACCGCAATATGAGATGGCAGACCATGTCTATAATAATGTGTCGCCCAGTCTGTCACAAAACGTTACAATTACAAATGCAACAACGCCGACTACGTTAGTAACAGATTGGGATCCTGCCGAGCAAACTGCTGCTTCGACGGCTTACCGAGCTACTCCATTCACTATTACTACCGTGAATAAAACGAGCGGCAGTACCGGAGAACTCCAATTAGGAATCAATAATTTTCACATCACCAATTTTACCGCTCAAGCCAATAGCGGAACATTGAGTGTTGGAAATTACGGGGGAGGGAAACTGACCACAGGAACGCTGCTCTCTCAGAATGTTACACTTAACGGCGGAACCGGCGCTGCCGGAACGATAGGTAACAATTTTTCCGATGCACGATCAACCTTTACGTTTCATAGTGCAACGACCAATAACACCTGGACAATCACTTCATTCGCTTCCAACGCGGCTAACGGTTTCAATAGCTCCGGAATCATGAATGTTCAGAGCGATACAACATTGAACAATACTACATTTATAACCGATCAGACCGGTCAATTAAATGTAACTGGTTTTTTGAGAGTAAACGGTAACGCAACTCTCAATATTGAAAATCAAGGATCGGTTAATGTAACAAGTACGTTCTACGCCGGAAAAGAAGCCGCCGGAGCAGCAACATCAACCTACCTCAATTTGGATAACGGTCAAATTATCAGTCAGAATAGCGCCATTTTAGGACAACAGAATAATGATACGGTAAGCGCTGTTATGAAAGGCGGTAGTCAATGGAATAATACCGGTACTTTTGTTGTAGCGCAAAATAGCACGAACACGAAGTTATCGGTTGAAAGCGCTGCCAATCTGACCTCGACTGGTTTTATCAGTGTTGGTCAAAATGACGCTTCCAATGGAACGTTGGATGTGAGCGGCGGCAGTACCGTACGATCAACCGCTGGAAATATTTATGTTGCACACAATGCCGGCGCAACAGGAACGGTCAATGCCGATGGGACGGGAACAAATGTTATTGCCAATGAGAATATCTTTGTTGCCAATATGGACAGGACCACCGGAACTTTCAACGCCAAGAACGGCGCAACAATTACCACAACAACAGGAAGTATTTATGTTGCCAATGGCAGCAAATTGACCGGAAACGTTACCGGAATTTTCAATGCCGATAACGCAAACGTTACTGCTGCGCAAAATATTGAGATTGCGTCGGGTGTTGAATCAAATGGAACGTTTACCGCTGATAACAGCTCTGCCGTTAAGGCGGCAGCAGGGCATATTACTGTTGCCAATTCCACCAATTCCACAGGAGATTTATTGGTCAAAAACAGATCAACGATGAGCGCAGGAACTTATATTGACGTTGCGATGTCATCCGGTTCCACTGGAACAATCACTGCCGACGGCGGAGGAACCGACGCAACAATTACCGCAACAGATGGTCGCTTTATTCTCGGCGGTTCCGGTCACGGAACAATGGACGTACTGGGAAAAGGTAAAATTTTCATTAAAGACGCTGGAAATAATACGCCGGACGCCGGAAACGCTTATTTCGGCAACCTCGATTCAGGTTACGGAAAAGGAACGGTAACCGATGAAGATTCTTTATTTGAAGTTGATCACAATTTAATTGTCGGAAATTCCGGAACCGGTTTATTGTACGTTAATAATAAAGGTAAGGTTAGCGTCGGCGGTCAGCATATTATCGCCAATAAACCTAATTCCTTTGGCCGTGATACCGTGAACGGTTACGGTACAACATTGGATATTGTCGGCGATTTAATCGTTGGAAATGAAGGTCGAGCCGGAGGATATTACCATTATATCGGCGTCGGTTTTAATGGAGGTTACGGAAAAGATCCGACAAGCAAGGGAACTCCGCCAGGCGCCGGTTGGTATGGTTCAAATAACCTAAACTTAACACCGGCAGATGTTGGCTGGAATGCCGTTGAACAGAATTCGCCGGGTTTTGCGGTTGTGGCGGGCGGAGTTGCCAATGTTACCGGTAACGCTTTTGCCGGTCAAAACAGAAATGGTTACGCTTACATGCTTGTTGACAATATTGATAACAGTTCAGGAACCGGCAATTCGACTTTAAACGTTACTGGAAATTTCACGGTTGCCGACGCCGGCGAAGCCTATCTTCGTGTTATTAACGGCGGTATCACCGATGTTACGGGAAACATGATCATCGGTAATCAAGGTCAAGACATGAATTATGCGAACAACGGAAAAGTTGGGCATGGTACGGTTCGGGTAAGCGGTACGAATAACGGCGATGCAACGTTAAATGTGGGCGGCGATCTGATCGCCGGAAATCACGCCGGATCGCAAGGTTTTCTGTACGTTCATGAAAGCGGAAAAGTCAATGTTACCGGAAATCATATCATTGGAAACGAAACCGGCAGCTTCGGACGCGATCATCTTGATGGTTCCGGTTCGGAATTAAAAGTTACAAAAGAATTGCATGTCGGTAGAGACGGCAAAGCCGGAGGAGAATACGAATATCGTATCGACGGTTCCAATGCCGATCCTAATGTTTGGTTTGATTCGCCGAATCTAACGCTTGAACCGGGAACACAATCCGGCGTAACGCGACCTTCCGGTATTGACGGAAGCCGTGATATTGGAAATAGTCTTACAAGTCTGACATGGAATGACATTGTCAAGAATGCGCCGGGACTGGCGTTGACTGCCGGTGCGCAAGGAACCGCTCAAAATATCTTTGCCGGAACGAATCAAGGAAGTTTCAGTTACATTTTAATCGACGACAAAACAAATCTCAACAACACTCATTCGTCCTTAAAAGCGGAAAACAATATGACGATTGCCGATTACGGCGTTGCTTATACTCGTGTTCTTAACGGCGGATCACTGCTTGTCGGTACTAATGTAACGGATTCGCTGACTATCGGTCAATCCGCCGGTAGTCAGGGAACATTGCGGATCGGCGATACAACCGGCGGCAGTATTAAAAGCGTTGTTTCTGTTACAGGAACGCTCGTTACTTCAGGAAACGGAAGCAGCGGCAATATTGCGGAAGGTTATTTGTACGCTAACAACGCAAGTACGACGCAAGTTATCGGCAATCATATTGTTGCGCAAGGTCAATACAGTTTCGGACGCGACCACTTTAACGGTAACGGCTCCATGCTGCAAGTGGTCAGCGGTCAGGCAACCGATAAAACAACGATTGCCGACAACGGATATGCGGGCGGACGTTATCGTTACATTCTGGGAGGAGGAAACGCCAATGATCCGACGGTTCGTCAAACGGAATTTAGTAACAACGGTAACGGTAAATGGTTCGATTCCGCTAATTTGTTGTTGGAACCGGATCAGGCAACCGCAGGCGATAACATTAATTATCCCGCGCTCACATGGGATCATGTTCGCAATAATTCGCCGGGTTTTGCGCTGACTGCCGGAGCAAAGGCAATCACGAATGACAGTGTTGTTGCGAACAGTTCAAGCAGTTACGGTTATATCCTGCTTGATAACGCCGACAACGATTCACCATCGACAGCCAATCGTAGTTCATGGACGATTACCGGCGCAAACAATGCCAATCTCGTACTCGGTAACGCCGGAGACGCTTATGCCCGCGTGATTAACGGAAGTTTG
>JAIRLW010000398.1 GCA_031259095.1 Planctomycetaceae bacterium
CGGCAGCAATAAGATTACGATATTTCGGCTTGCGCCCTTTCAGGGCTTTGGATTAGGGAGACGACTTTCCGGCGGTTGCGCTGCGCTACACCGCCGGTTATGCACATCTCGTCCCGCGGGACTAATAAAAAATAACTGATCACGGAAATTTCGCTGGTATATTACCTATTTTTTAAAACCTTTCGTGAACATTCGTGTTTTTCGTGGTGAAAAGAAAAATAATTTAAAAACAATTTGCGAAAATCAGTGTAATCTGCCGACTTCGCTCGTGGTGTGCTCGAAAGTTAAGAAAATAGACAATGACCAATATCAGGTAGGCGACCTTTTGATTGTTGACATAAATAATTATCCCGTCAAAATATGAAACAATTAAAAAAAAAATTAATTGTTTCGGAATTAGTTTGTACGGAATGGGATTCCTCCCCCTGCAACACAATATTTTTCCGCATCACGAACAATTTCCAACGGTTCGGCAGTGATCCGATTGAGTTCACCGGAAAGCATGATCAGAAAATCAACAATCAGAACGGAAATATCTGTTGTTTCATTAAGAATTTCGATGAACGATGTGATCGGTTTGTTCTGAAATTCATTACGAAATTCAGGCGGAATTTCGTTCAGACGGTTATTGACATTGATTCCAACGCCGAGTACGAGATGTTGCGGTGTTGGCGATTCAATTAAGATACCGCTGATTTTTTTACCGTCAACATAAACATCGTTGGGCAAATGCAAACCGATAACATTATTTTCCGGCAAACGGTTACGAATTGTTTTAAGCACGGCAAGTCCGGCTGCGAGTGAAAACAACGGTAAATCAGTCCGTTTCAGCGACAACGTTTCAAGTTCCAAAGCAAGCGACATCGCCAACGCTCCTTCGCCGCTCCACCAAACCTTATGACCGCGGCCACGTCCTGCCGTTTGCCGTCTGGCAACAACAAGATAAGGTAATTTCGGCAAAACAGATTGTTTCAAAATTTCCTTGAGATGATCGTTTGTCGAAGAAATACAATCGTAATATTCAATTGTTCGAATCGTAATCAAACCAATAATGATCAGGGTGAAAAGGTTGAGGAAAACAAAAATGAGGAATCTCTAAAAATTCAATTTATATTTTTAGAGATTCCTTATTATTTTATCTGAATTTTACGAACCACGAAAGTAACCAACAACCGTAAATCCAATTTAACTGAAATTGAGTAAAATCGGATAAAATAATGGACGCCTCTAAAAATACTTTTCCTAGATACCAATTTAATTTAAAACTCATTTGTCCCCTTTGTCCCTATTGTCTCTGAAGTACCATTTTAGGGACATCAGGGACATTAGAGACATTAGAGACATTAGAGACAAATTGGGACAAATTGAGACAAATAATGCTGTGATTAAAAACGAAATTTTAGAGGTTCCCAATTATTTTTGTATCATGATAATATCCCTCAATAATCTGCAAAATCAGCGTAATCTGCAGATTATTATGTGTTCGGTGGGTAATAAAAATAGACAGTTACGGTATCGCGGTTATGGTTCGCTAAGAAATGTAACAACTTCCCGCGCTTTCGCGAGAACTTCATACATAAAATGTTGCCGCAAATGATTGAGTAACAGATTTTTTTGGTTTTTCGACAACTTGCCAACACCATTAACTTTGTGCAGAATTTCATCTTCATCCCGAAATAGCGACGTCAACGCTCCGCGTACAGAAATACTGAAAACATGTAATCCCGCCGGAATCCCAGCCGAATCAATAATCAGTTCAACCAACACAAAATTACCCTGATCGGGAATTGCCGAAAAATTCCGTTTCGCCGACGCAAAACCATTGCCGACATTAACCTGCCAACCTTTTCTGTTTTCCCATGTTGCAATAATCCGGTTGGAACCGACAATCAAATAACGGTTGCGAAATTCTAATTGTTCCGGCAAATTTTCAATCCGATTCGTTCCATTGCCCCACACCGGTGCGGTCTGAACCGGAACAATAGATGGTTCATTTACGGTGATTAATGTCGTTTGTTCCGGCGGAACATCATGTTGAATCAAAACCGGTTCACGGCATTTCGGACAATTCCGCGTCTGCCCAATCAAACCAACTTTAGCATTCAACTTACTGCCGCACGAAGGACAAATTATCTGAAACACTTCACTCGTCATATATCGTCATTATAAAGGGAACCTCTAAATATCCCCTTTTCCAAAAACAAACTATTCGATTTTAATCGATTTCAGTCGACTGAAATCGAAATAAAATTAATTTTTAGAGGCGACTAAATAATAAAACTTCCAAGTTTATACTCTTGGCAGCCATAAAAAGGTTTAATTAAAATATAAAAACTTATTTACAAACGATAATCATTTCTTCTTGGTGAACTTGGCGTCTTTGTGGAGAAATGGTTATCTTTAAAAAATAATTTTTTTAGAGAGGTCTTATTAGGATTCATTATCTCTTGTGTATTTTGTTCGGTAACCGGGGTTGGTTTCCGGGCGGTTGGCGTTGGGATAATTCCAATCGGTTTTGGTATCAAGTGAAACTTCCTTGATCCGGCGGAAAACATCGTAAGGATTTTCTATTCCGCAAAAACGTTTCATGAGCGGCGCACCTTTGATAGTCACTTCTTCCGTATTAAATAAAATCGAACCGACATCGCAAATTTTTTCAATCGGATTGACATTTACCTGAATATCGCGGATTTTGTCATAGTCAATAATCTGATAATCAATTCCGAAAAGACCACCTCGAATCATTACTCGTTTATCAGTAAAAGCATAGGCGGCATTTTTGTGCGATAAAAACAGCCAAAACACATACAAAACGCTTCCCCAACACGGGACTGAGTGAACAAGCATAAACGGAATAAAAAAATAATTCATTTCGGATGGCGCATGGGAAAGCCATGCTGCACTAAATCCAAAATCAAAAATTCCCCATACTAATCCAAATCCCAACGCCGGTATGGCGCTCAACATCCATACCCAAAAATTCGGCGATCCTGTCCAGAGAATCGTTTCATTACGGTCAAGAACGTTACGAAATTCATCTTCCAAAAAATCCATTGTTACACCCTTTCTGATCAAAAAATTGCTTTTGTTTGTTGTCTTTTAAATGCTTCGACAATTTTTGTTTGGAGTTCATCAGACGAAACCGAAGAATGATCAAATTCACTGATGTTATCGCTTTTGAGATGAAGTTGTGCTTCACCTTGATTACCGCGAAAAAAAATGTTTAAGACCTTCATTGTCCGTTTCAATCTTACTTTCGGTAACATCAACAACCTGTTCAACAATCCCCTTACCAATACTCCCAAAAAAAGTATCTGTCCACGACACGACTGTTGACACCCGCCACGAATTGTTTCGTACTTGATAAAGTTTGCGAACAATGCAGTCAGGTTAAACGAGGCTAAAAATAAAAACAATCACCCACATTGATTTTTTCATTTTTCTTCCTTTCATTTTTGAGAAAAACATCGACATTAAATACTACATTTTTTTAATCCTAATCAAATCTTTTTTGGTTTACAATGGGGGTTGCCCAATGGACAAAAATTTCTAGTGTTCACAGGCTGGTTGTTAAAATGGACAAAATGTGTCTATTCAGTTGCGTAAAACCGCTAAAATACAAGGTTTGCAGGATATCGAAAACTTATATTTTCTACAATACAAGGTAGAGATAAAATCTGAAGTACTTAATATCAAAGGGGTTACGAATTTCAACATTATTTTAACAACATGTAAGAAAAAAGACATACCCACCCTGTAGATTAAACACTTTATATGCTACTAAATAGATTCCAATTCCTGGAAAAACAGTTTTTGGTAATATATCAGTGGAATAATTGTTTGTTTTTTGCAACTACTTAATTCCAAACAACTTACATCAAATTTTATGTTTTAAACCATAAAATGACGTGTGTTCTTAACTGATTATTACATAAGAACTTACGTTAAAGACGATAATTCCACTGATAGATTACAAAATGGAATTTACAAGCAGTTTGGTTTTAAAATTCCGATTTTATCGTTATGTCAATCCTGTAAAGAGTAAATAATTGTCTTATTTTGCAATAAATGTAGTATTTTGAAATATGAACTCAAAGATTTGCGGGGGCAGGATTCGAACCTGCGGCCTTGAGGTTATGAGCCTCACGAGCTACCAACTGCTCTACCCCGCGATAAATAAAGACATAAGGAACTCTCATTCCCAAATCAATTCAAATAATTTTATCCATTTTTTTTATTTTGTCGAGAGGGGGGGAAAATAAAAAAAATGGCGCCCCTTGGTGTTTTGATAAAACGAATTAGAATAGCGCAGATTTTTTGATGAATGTAAACTCAATTGAATATTGAGTACCTCTAAAAGATACCATTTGCTGAAGATAAATTATTTCGAATTCGGTCGATTTCAATCGACTGAATTCGACCAAACTCGAATAAAAGAACTTTTTACCGTCCGATGTTGTTCCGTTCCTTTTTTCAGAATTTTCAGCCTCAACTTTTTTCTATTTTCAAAGAAGGTTACACGCCAAGACAATTTTTAGGCGATTTGATTGCTGGAATTATTGTCGGCATTGTTGCATTGCCGTTGGCGATTGCGTTTGGTATGGCGTCGGGAGTTACGGCGGAGCAGGGACTTTACACGGCAATTATTGCCGGTTTTATCGTTTCTATTTTCAGCGGTTCCCGTGTTCAGATCGGCGGTCCCACCGGCGCGTTTATTGTAATTGTTTATGGAGTTGTTCAGTCGCAGGGAATTCAGGGACTCATGCTGGCGACCATTCTTGCCGGTGTGATTTTGATTGTAATGGGACTTTGCGGACTCGGAACTCTCATCAAATATATCCCTTATCCCGTAACTCTCGGCTTCACTTCAGGAATTGCCGTTATCATTGCCGCCTCGCAAATTCCGCAACTGCTCGGATTTTCACTCGGCGATGAAAAAATTCCGGCAGAATTTATTGAAAAAATCTTTTTTTTCTGTGAACATTATCACACGACTAATTATTGGGCGTGCGGTTTATCGTTATTTTCTATTGTCGTGATTTTATTAACGCCGCGATTTACTAATCGTGTTCCCGGTTCGCTTATCGCGGTAATTTTATGTACGTTATTGGTTTACTGTTTTCGGTTACCGGTTGACACGATTGGTCAGACGATTGGTAAAGCTCCAACACCGTTGGAACTTGGTTTACCGTCGTTTAGTGTTCCTGTAACAGATTGGCGGTCGGTGATTCCGAATATTTCCAACGTTTTTAGCGCTGCGGTTGCGATTGCGATGCTTGGCGCGATTGAGTCGCTTCTTTCGGCGGTGGTTGCGGACGGCATGACCGGTATGAAACACCGTTCCAATACGGAACTGGTTGCTCAGGGTATTGCGAATGTTGTTACGCCGTTTTACGGCGGAATTCCGGCAACCGGAGCCATCGCCAGAACCGCAACAAATATCCGTAACGGAGGGAGAACTCCGGTTGCCGGAGTGATTCATGCGTTTACACTTCTTGCTATTGTACTTTGTTTTGGGAAATATGCCGCAATGATTCCATTAGCGGCGTTGGGAGGAATTTTGATAACGGTATCACTCAATATGAGTGAATATCGTCTTTTTACCAAAATGATTCTCCGTGCACCAAAAAGTGATACGGCAGTGATGCTGATTACGTTTTTTCTGACAATATTCCTTGATTTAACGATTGCGATTCCGGTTGGTTTGATTTTGGCGTCGTTTCTATTTATGCGGAGGATGGAACATCATTTTGGAACCGGTTTAGTCGATCAACATCTTTACACGCTTAGCGATGATGATCCGCATGAAGACCCGATGGCACTTCGGTTGTTTGACGTACCGGATGGTGTGCATGTGTACGAAATTAACGGTCCGTTCTTTTTCGGAGCGGCCGGAAAATTTCAATCAGCAACAGCGGGCGAAGCGTGTCGGGTGATTATTCTTCGGATGCGTAACGTTCCCATGATGGACGCAACCGGTATCAATGCGTTGGAAGAATTGCTCCGGCGTGCCGAGAAAGATAAAACAACGGTCTTGTTTACCGGCATCCGTCCTCAACCGTTGAATGTCATGCGGAAATACGGACTGCTGGAACGAATCCCGCCGGAACATATTCATCACACCATTGTTGAAGCGTTACCGTATGCCGCCGACATCGTTGAAGAACAGTTACAAAAAGAGAAAAAAAGAATTGG
>JAIRLW010000435.1 GCA_031259095.1 Planctomycetaceae bacterium
TACCCCCGAACCCGAAACCTAGGTTGCGGGTAGTTTTTCGGTACAATAAACCCCTCGTTGTCAGGTTTTGTTCACGGCCCCGTTCACTGACCTAGGTTCACTTCCTGACACTTCCTGACACTTCCTGACCAAAAAACGCCGGTTTTGAAACAGGGTTTTAACATAGTTTTTTACAAGTAAGTAAACATAGAAAAGGGAAAACTATCCAAAGTGTTTTACACAAACCTAGAAATAGTAAAGACTTACGAAATAAGCGGTTTGCCAAATCACTCGTGCAATTGGAAATGAACAATGAAAAAAACAACCCCTCACCGTCAGGTGGGCTATAATCCAAACGCCCCTATCGGGGCTAATATAAAAAACAAAAATTCCACTGATATATTTTGAATGTTTTTATTTTAACAGGACGAGCGCTTTTAATCAATATTCAATATTCATTTGCTACCAACATTTCGTCCCTAACGGGATGCGGATTCTTTTGTTCTCTCGCTTTCTACCAATAGAACATCCCTAACGGGACGGAAAAATTTTATTTCGGAAATTGCCGAAAAAACTCAATTGTTACGATATGACTTGCCGATTAAGAAGGTAATGTCATTTATATTAGGTAAAATATGACAAAAAGGTGAGTTTGGTCACAAAACGGAATGTATTCCTGTTGGATATCTTTCAAATTTTCATATTATTCTTATTTTAAGGAATATCTCATGACAAAAAAAAATCAACAACAAACGGGTTTTACGGTTATTCACGATTCCGAGCAAGTACAAAAAAATCGCCTGTTGAAAAAATTTATTCGGAAAAACTTCCGAATTAAAAGTTGATGCAACGGTAACCGTCGATTTCAACGATAAATTGCAAACTGTCGGCGCTTTGGCTGGAAACGGTACAATTACTGATAGTGATTTATACCGTTTTCCTTTTAAAAACCTGTTTTATCTTTTCGTTTAACTCCGCAATTTAAGGTGTTTTTACAGTTCAAAAACCGGTTTTTAAAGTGAAATCGGTATAACATCGCCTACCTCTTGAGTGTTGACAAATGGTCTTTTTAAAGATTCCCTATCATTTTGTCTTTTTACACTTGACGTTAATATTGTAAATTGTTAAGATTCGCGGCGTTTTATCGGCGGCGAACCGCTGAAAATTTTAATAGATTATGGTTGTTACTGTTCAACAGTTGGAAATGAGGGATGGCAATGGAACACGAAATCATCGCATTTTTGAACCGGCTTGCAACGGTGCAAGAGAAAATTCTAAACGTTTTGAAGAAGAAACAGACGCTTCTGGTGAAACCGGATAAAGAATCTCTCGCAGCGATCACCGCCGAAGAGGAACGTACTCTTATGTTGTTGCAACAATCGTTGGATCATCGGGAAAAAATTTTGGAATCCGCCCAAAAACAAGGACATCATGCCGATTCGATTCAAATACTTTGTGAACAGATTTTCCCGAAACCGAATGAGTGGCGAATGTTAATCGATGCCGCTAATAATCGCCTCCGACAAATTCGTTATCTGGCGTTGGCGAATTGGACGGTTTCGCAAAAATCATTGATTCATCTCACTCAAATTCTTGAACTTATTGAAACTCAAGGTCAAGGTAAAACAACCTACCAACCGCAAAAAGGAAAAGAACACCATTCGTCAGGAGGCGGTTTTGTTGACCGTGTTGCTTAGACCTTGTGTGCAAATTGCTTTTAAAATAATATATCAGTCGAATTTGTAGAGTTGAAATTCGGAGTAAATTTAGTCGACTGAAATCGACTTCAGTCGACTAAAATCAATTAAATTTGTGGGTCAAAAAATTCCACTGAAATATTACGAAACATCATTTTCGTGTATTTCGTAGTTAAAAACCATACTGTTACAAATCATGTTATCAGCGGTAAAAAAACATCAATATTATGACCGCCGAAAGTATAGAACAAGTTCAAACTGAGTTGACATTGCTCCGCGAACATTTCAACGAAGAATTAGAACGCCAAAAAATCGACGCATTGGCGGAATTTGCCGCCGGAGCAGGACATGAAATCAATAATCCGTTGGCAATTATTGGCGGACACGCTCAATTATTGCTTCGGGAAATCGAAAACTTGGAACATCGCCGTCATCTTGCGGTTATTACGGCACAAGTCAAACGGGCTTACGAAATGATCGCCGACGTCCGCTATTTCACAAGACCGCCCAAACCGGAAATAGAAACATTCGACCTTGTAAAATGGTTACAAGATTTGACGGAAGAACAAATAAATTTATTACAAGAATCAAATGTTAATTTGTATTGTGAAACAGATTGTCATTCTGCGAATATTGAAACTGATCCTGTTCAACTTTACCTTGTTGTGGCTGCTTTATGTAATAATGCACGCGATATTCTTCAGACAACAGGCGGAAATATTAGGTTACGGCTTCGACAAATTGAAAACGATTGGGAAATTTCGGTCGAAGACGACGGTCCCGGAATAACCGAAGACATTCGTCCGTTCATTTTTTGTCCGTATTTTTCAGGACGACAAGCAGGTCGCGGTCTTGGTTTTGGTCTGCCCAAAGCGTGGAGAATTATGCAACAACTAGGCGGCTCCATACAATATAAACCATCAGAAACCGGTGGAAGTAAATTTGTGGTTATTATCAAGAACTCATAACGCCCGTGAGCGGCTGGCAATTGGTGTTGCCTGCCGTTCACAGGGCAAGTCGGCTAATCGCCGACGCGATGGCGGGTGAAAGCCCTTCGGCAGAACATCGTCTCTTGATTTTTGCATAAACAATGATCCTCAAAATGTGAAACAATCAGTACAATTGGGTCATTCTTGATAAATTTGGTATTGACAATGATCGCGGTATTTTCTATTCTTTATCGAAACGTATCATTTTCTTTTTTTTGAACATACCCGCATTGAATTTTTGGGAATATGATGAAATCTTTTCGTCCCGCTTTGATTTTTTGGTTTTTTGCTATTTCCTATTGTCTGATCTGGGCAATACTTTGCGTTGTTTTTCAACGGAATTTTCGTTCTGATATTCTTCCGCAATATTTTCTGGGCGACCAATGGGTACTGGGTTGTGGAATCCATCCGATGATTTCCGCCTGGTATTTGAATCTGATACGTTTTCTGACCTTTGACTCCGAAATTGCTCCCTACCTTACAACAGAATCCTGCGTTTTAATAATGCTTTGGTGTATCTGGCAATTGGCACGGGAATATTTGAAAGACGAAAAACTCGCCTTGCTCGCCGTACTTGCCGCCGCAAATTTTCGTTATTTGAATATCGGAAATCTTGTGTACAATCATAATACCGCTTTGACCGTTTGTTGGGTGCCCGCCATTTTGTGTCTCTATTGGGCGTTGACTCAAAATCGTCTCCGAATGTGGATATTGACCGGTTTTTGGTTGGGACTTGGTTTTCACGGAAAATACACCATTGCTTTGCTCGTGTTCACCATGCTTGTGTTCATGTTTATTGACCCTCAAGCACGGAAATATTGGAAAACGCCGCGCCCTTATATCACCATACTTGTTGCGATTTTTATCTTTTTGCCACATTTAATCTGGCTTTTCAATCATGATTTTTTTCCGATTTTTTATGCGTTGAACAAAATAAAGCAACAGTTAATATGGTATCAGCGCTTAATTATACCTGCAAAATTCTTTTTCGGTTTAATTTTAGTGTTGATTCCTTCGGCACTGACCTTAGTTCCGATTACCGGTTGGATATGGCAACTGAAATTTCGTCATGATTTGGGAATGTTACCGGAGGACCGATTCCGTCTTGCTTTTCTCGGAACAATGATTGGTATTCCGATTGCCTTACATCTGGTTGCCGGATTACTCGGCACCGCACAAATGAATAGTTACGTGATGGCTCTCGGTATGTATGTTCCGGTTCTTTTTATTTACGTTCTGAAAATCCGGCTCGATTCAAAATCGTTTTATCGAACCGCGATACTTGGATTATTGATTGCTGTTGGCACGATGACCATTTGGGCAGGAGCGTTGACTTACTCCGCGCAATTCGGAAAAAAACCTGCCGTTTCTCAATTTCCGGGCAAAAAATTAGCGGAAACAGTCGAGCGTCTTTGGATAGAACGCTATGCCCCAACTCCTTGTCCCTTTGTTACCGAAGTAAACCGTTACTGGCTTTCCGGCAATGTCAATGTTTACGGAAAACTCCATATTCCGGTTCACCTTGAAAACTTTACTTTGCGTTCTTCCAATCAAGAAATGAATCAGCGCGGCGGAATGATTCTTTGGGACAGGAACAATTTTCCTGAAATTGATTTTTCTGCGATTCAACAAACTTATCCGCGTGCTGAACAGTTACCGTCTTTAGAAATTCCATACGAAAAACCGTTTAGTCCGAAATTTTTACCGGAACGAATTGGTGTTGCGGTTATTCCGCCGTCTCCTGAACCGTAGGATGTTCCGCAAAACAACAGGCAGTCAGACCAAAAAAACGATTCCAACGCATATAAAACCGTTCTATTCGGCATAGTAACGTTAATATTCCGTTGACCGGATTCGAATGACGTTGCAGGGAACTTTTAATCTCCTGCCGATGAAAAGTAAGCAACCGCATCGCGCAGGCAATCGGAAAAACATTGGCAAAATAATAGCAGCCGAATGTCGGAATTAAACCGGATTTTCGTACCATTTCTTCTAATTGTCGTAACGTGTAACGCCGATAATGTTCTAAAAATACGTCGTGACCTGACCACAGAAACTGGAACGCCGGAACCGTAATAAGAAAACGGCTGGATTTTTTCGTTTTTTCCGCATACAAGCGCAGAAAACCAGCGTCATCTTCGATGTGTTCCAGCACATCGGTCATTAAAATGGTATCGGCGTCGGAGGATTCGATGGACTTGACGAAGTGAATTTGTTTTCCGTTGATTTC
Source organism: Planctomycetaceae bacterium (assembly GCA_031259095.1). GTDB lineage: Bacteria > Planctomycetota > Planctomycetia > Pirellulales > Thermoguttaceae > WRKP01. The sequence goes on from JAIRLW010000435.1 coordinate 4,896, forward strand.
TTCAACATGCTCCGTCAAATAAGCCGGATCAATGCAAACAGATTGTTCCGCTTCAGTATTTTGAAGCAAAAAACGCGAAAAGAATCCTGATCCTGCGCCGACGTCTAAAATGTTATGACCAATCTTGTTACCCAATAATTGACTTAACGCAAACGCTTTACTACGATAATACCAATGCGACATAATATTGTCGCCCAAAATATCAATTTCTTTAACGTCCATAAATTTTGTTTCAAAAAATAGTTTGTAACTATCTATTTAGCGGATAAACCCCAAACGATATTTCGCCGAAGGGCTTTAACACAATTTGTGATTTAAAAATCATTCATCCCTATCGTCCCTTAGCGTCAAATTTTAGGGACAGAAGGGACTTTAGGAACATCAGGGACAAATTGCAAGGTTCATTCATTATTAATGAAAATTCGTGTTTTTATCCAATTCAACGCTTCATCGTGATTATTAAATAAACCGTCTAGTTGCGCGTCATAGGCTTCATGGAGTAGTTTTCCCATTTCCGGTCCCGGTTGGATTTCAAGCAACAACAAATCACGTCCCTGTAACAACGGAATCGGTTTGCCGTCACGAATTTCGAGTTTTTCCGCAACTTCTTCCCATGTTTCAATCCGATGCCGCGATTGTCCCGTTCCGCAACCCAATGCGTCCGCACGGCATAACGCCGACCACATCCGAATATTCGTCGGAAATAAACGGTTCGCTAACCGTCGGACACTACTAAAATCCGGCTTCGCATTCATCGGAATTGCCGTATGCGCAAGATGTTCCCGAACCAAACACACAACATGTTCCATAATTCGGTTCGGAACTCGTAATTTTTCAAGGAATTTTGTTGTCGGCAAAACTCCCTTCAATGCGTGATTCGGCGACGTCCATACTC
>JAIRLW010000453.1 GCA_031259095.1 Planctomycetaceae bacterium
AAGACAATAAGCCATTGTCTTTAGACAATAAGCCATTGTCTTTAGACAATAAGCCATTGTCTAAAGACAATACGGCAACTTTTCCAAGTTCGGGTTCTGTTTTACCGAAAAGAGATTCGCCATTCCAGAGGTTAGAACAAAAAATGTCGCAATCTATCAGCGGAATTATTATTTTTTTACATTAGCCCTGAAAGGGCGTTAGGATTATAGCCTACTCCAAAGGGGTAGGTTCAATACCAACCCAACCCAACGCCCTGAAAGGGCAACGGAATAGTTGATAGTGGAGAATTGATAGTGGAGAGTTACGCAAGCGGAATTTTTACTATCCACTATATCCACTATCCACTTTCAACTATCAACTATTATATCGCCCCTTCAGGGCTTGATGTTGTGATGACTTGAACCTACCCCGTTGGGGTAGGCGATTCAGTAAAAAATCTGACCGCCCTTTCAGGGCGAATACTTTTTTAACCTCAAATAAAAAATTCCACTGATATATTACAAAAGATTTCGTAATCTATCAGCGGAATCTCTAAAAATATCGTTTGCTAAAAGATTTTTAATTATTTTGATTAATTGATCAATTGATTATTGGTCCCATTTGTCCCTATTGTCCCTAAAGTCCTTTTTTGAGAGACGTTAGGGACTAAAGGGACATTAGGGACAAATGATTTTTCATAAAACGTTGTGGTGAAAAAATGAATTTTTAGAGGTTCCCTCAATTTGTTTCCCTCTGAAGAACGCTTGCGTAACTCTCCACTCTCCACTATCAACTCTCCACTATTCCGTTGCCCTTTCAGGGCGAATACAATTTTTGCGTGAAAAACAGGAATCATTTTGGGACTCTTTATATCGGAAAGCAAACAGACCAAAAAAATAAAAATACTTAAAAATAAGGAGATTAAACTACTTTTTTTAAGAAAGTGCAGTTTACTACCTACTGGTTGTTTGTATTGATTTCCCAAACCAACAACAAACTGGTATTGTATTATTGGTGCATTTGCGGTATTTTACAATTTAACTCAAATCAGAATGGTCAACATGATGGTAAAAAACGTTGATAACCCTAACCAACCCTAAATTTCAAATGAAAGGGAAATTAAAATGAAAAAGATTTTTGTATTTGTGTTGTTTGGAGTATTGGGTGCGGTTTGTCAAGCCGGCGAAATGACCGTTGACAACAATGATAACGCCAACCGTCAATCCGTAACACCATCTTCCATTGTCAATTCCGATGAATTGCGGATTGATACTCCGGTGTTATTTGTGAAACGGCACAATTTTCTGGGGCTGCATATTTATGATACGTTTTATAAATGGCGGTCCGGCGGCGGAATTTATGTTCTTGAAAATCCGTCCGACCCGCCGGAGCAACACCGAATCAGAACCGTTATCGATCCCGCAACACCGGAAACGCTCGGCGAAGGTGTGTACAGTCATCCCGATCTCTCTTGGGATGCAAAACGAATTCTGTTTTGTTTCAAAGCGTCCCAAAACGGCGGAACTTCCATTTACGAAATAGGAATTGACGGTTCCGGCTTGCGGCAAATAACCGATTGCACAACAAATTTTTGCAATAAATATCGAGGAACCGGCAACGGTAATCACGATGTGATGCCCGCATACTTGCCTGACGGACGAATCGTATTCACCTCAACACGATTCAGCGGACTCGTTCCATGCGCCAATAACGGCGTTAATATTTTACACGTGATGAACGCTGACGGCAGTGATATTCATCCGATTTCCGTTAATAACGTTAACGAATTTGATCCGTCGGTGACGCCGGACGGTCGAATTTTGTTTGGACGTTGGGAATATATTGACAAAAACGCTTTGACTCAACAAAGTACGTGGACAGTTTATCCCGACGGAACCAATGAAACGGCTGAATTTGCGAATAATCTGGTGTTTCCCGAAGCAACGTTACAATTACAATCTGTTCCCGGTGCATCGCATCTCATTTGCAGTACCTTTGCGAAACATAACGGTCCGCCGCGCGGTTCTATTGCGATGATTGATCTCCGAAAAGGTAAAGACAATATTGATGCAATTACTAATTTTGAACATCCCCAAAATCCAACATGGGATCTCGGCGAATCTTGTGATCCAATGCCGTTGTCGGAAAATCTGGTTCTTTACAGCGGACAAGTTACAAAAGATCAGAAAAATTCGCTCATGCTTATTAACCGTCACGGAAAACGCACTGTGTTATTATCTGATCCGTCTATTGATTTACATAATCCGATTCCGATTGTTCCGCGGCCGGTTCCGCCGGTTATCAGTAATCAGACCGATCCTTCCAAAACAGAAGGACACTTTTTCGTACAAGATGTTTACGCAAGTAATTCCGATGTTCCGCGCGGTTCCATAAAATGGTTACGTGTTATCGAAGAAACCAGCCGGATTAGTCCTTCGCCAGGTCCAACCGTTTTGAATCAGACTTTTCTTGTTTCAGCAGCATTGGCTTTTAGTTCTAAAAATTATCTTGGTCTTGTTCCTGTTGAAGAGGATGGTTCGGTTTTCTTTACGGTTCCGTCGGGAAAGGCGGTTTATTTTCAACTGCTCGATAAAGATTACAAACTTGTCCGAAGTATGCGTACATTTATTCAGGCGGCGCAGGGAACAACGCGTTCTTGTGTTGGTTGTCACGAATATTCCACGCCGTCCGTCGAAACCGTCCGAAGAGGAAAAACAACGCCGAACCGTTTACAACCCGAATCATGGGGAAGCGGTCCTATTGATTATCCGTCCATGGTTCAGCCGATTTTGAATCAACATTGCGTTCGTTGTCACGGCGGTCAAGACGGAATCGAATCAGGACTTGATTTAACCGGCGGCTGGACGGAATATTTCAGCAACAGTTACGAAAATCTGGTAAGCCGCCGTGAAGTGATTTATACCGCTCCGTTGATTGGCGGAATCGACTGCATGAATGGAACGGCTTATTGGTCGGCGCAAATTCTTGGAAATTACGCGCACGGTTCCGGAAAATCACCTCTTGCCGATATTGTTATTTCCGGTCACAAAGAACGTTTCCCCAACATGACTCAGGCGGAACGTGAATTGATTCTCGCATGGATTGATTCAAACGGTTTGTATTACGGAACATGGAACTACACCAAAAACGGTTACACATTACCGAAATGGCAAAAACTCAAGTCGGATTTAATTGGTGTTATGAAAGATGCCGGTTGCCTGACCTGTCACGCCGACGAAAAAGGAAATGTGAAACGTTTTGAACCGGATTGGATTAACCTTGAAAAACCGGAATGGAGCCGGATTTTACGTGCGCCGTTACAGAAATCATCAGAACAAAACTTGGGACTTGGTTTTTGCCGTAACACTAAAGTCGATCAACATTGGCAGCGTCTTCGTATGATGACTAATTCGACGTATGCTCATGTGGTGAAAGACCTCGATTTGTTTCCGAAACAAACTTGGCGGGAATGGAACAAGGACGGTGAACCGGTTGTTTCGTTTGAATCGGCGGACGATCCGAATTATCGTAAAATGTTGAATTTAATCAAAACAACTCAGTCGGAAGTTTTGAGAACGCCTCGAATTGATATGCCGAACGCAATTTCAACAGATGGACGATTCCGGCAAATTCTGCCGGCGCCGATTCCTCAACATGCGCCGAATTTCAATGCGGTTATTTTTCCTGATTCCGTTGTTGAATTACAATGGACGAGTTCGGCGGAAACTTATGGTTTGACCTTCCATCTTTATCGCAACGGTCAACAGATTACTGAAACAACCGCTTTTAAGTTCACCGATTTAACGGCAACTATCGGGAAAAACCGTTACACTTTGATTCTTGAAGATAACAGCGGTAACAAAAGTAATCCGATTATGTTGGAGGTTGACGTTCCTCCGCCTATTCTGTTACCGAAAATTACAGACATTACAGCGGAATCATTACCGGGTTGTGTCCGGCTTGATTGGAATAATAATAATAATAATAATAATAATAATAATAATAATAATAACAACAATTCCAGTCCGGCGGAAATTTTTTACCGTTATGAAATTTTACGCAGTGAACCTAAAACCGAAGCCGGTGATGCCGAACAATGGACAACATTAACACCGGAACCTGTTTCGGCGATGACGTTTACGGACACTTCGGGCGAACCGGAAAAGATTTATTGCTACCGAATTCGTCCGGTTTCACGCCGCGGAGAGTTCGGCAATGATTCCGACATTATTGAGATTGCATCAAAATCTGTACCGAAAATTATTCTTTTTGAATCGGCATTGAAAAGCGACGTGAAAAACGACGTGAAAAGCGAACCGGTTGCCCGTTTATCCGACGGTTCAACTATTATTGGAACAATGCAGGGCGGTGCGAAATTAACATCCGAATCGCTTACAATTCCAACGGATGGACAACTTGTTTTTCCGAATCGTCCTGAATACAATCTTAACAAACAATTAACGGTTGATTTTAGTGCGAAAATTGATGAAGAGACCAAGATGCCTGTTTTGGTTAGTTTTGGTCGTTGGAATGATTCGGGTTGGTTTGTACAAAAGATTGACAATCGTTGGCGTTGGTTTCTCAACGGTTCTCACTGTGACGGCGGATCGGTAACATTGGGACAATGGACGCATTTAGTTTGCCAATATGACGGAAAATTGTTGCGAATAATCCAGGACGGCAAAACGGTTGCGGAACAAGCGGTTCACCTTCGGACAACACCAACTTGGAAAGGTTCTCTCATGATCGGCAACTACAGCGGCGGAATTGGAGAACCTTACCAACTAAAAGGAAGCATCGCTGATGTTCGAATTACCAATTACGTTGAATAAACGAAACTTTATTCGACAGGCAACAAAAAGGAATCGCTAAAGGAAATTTCTAAAAAACTCGTTTTTTGATCGACCAAATTCGACTGAAATCAACGAAAATCGATTTTGGTCAATTTCAGTTGAGGTTTTTAGAAGTTCCCTAAGGACAATTTCTAAAAATTCGTTTTTAATCACCGAATTATTTGTCCCAATTGGTCTCTAATGTCCCTTCTGTCCCTAAAATTGGGGCTAAGGGACAATAGAGACCAATGGGACGAATGATTTTTAAATCCGCACGTTCCTTCTAACATCGAAGTTGTTCGATTTTTTTGAGTTCCTGAATTATTTCCTTATCAGAAGGAATGAACCCGAGACGTTGATCGCTTGTAAATACTGTTTTCAACTCTTCCAACGCTTCTTTGATTTCCAAAATGGCGACCGGCGACAGCCGATCAACAAATCCAATCCCATTCAAATGGTCGATTTCGTGTTGCACAATTCGCGCCGGACGACCAGTCCATTGAAAACGCTGGATGTCGCCGTTTAAGGCAATTGATTCGACGTCAATAATTTCCGGTCGAATCACATCGGCGTGAATTCCCGGAAAACTCAGACAACCTTCGTTATCTTTTGCTTTCCCGTTCTTTTTAAGAATCGTCGGATTGATGAAAACATATTCCTCTTCTTTTTTTTCGCGGTCACTGGTCGCGTTCATGACAAAAAGACTGTACGGCAACCCAACTTGATTGGCGGCTAAACCAACTCCTTCCGTGTCGTACATTAACTGAAACATTTCGGCGATAATGTCGCGCAACCCTTGATCAATTTTTTGAATTGGTTTACATTTGTATTTCAAAACCGGATGGGGATAACTTAATATTTTCACCGTCTTAACTTAACATTGTAACTGTTAATATAAATTTTAACTCTGTCCGACTATCGGATACCTCGAAAAATTCAATATAGCAGAAAAATCAATGTTTCCAAGTAATCCGATCATTTTTGCGGAAAATTTCTTAACGTT
>JAIRLW010000485.1 GCA_031259095.1 Planctomycetaceae bacterium
CCGTTGATGTTCACGCGTTGACGACCGCTGTTCGCTTGCAACGGATACTCACGACTTTTACGTATCAAAAACCGTAAGCGGGAATACTATGATGAGTCGGATGAGTTGCGCCGCCGAAGAGAAAAACCGCGTCTTTTCCAGACCGGGAACGCAACCAGCGATAATAGTTGATAAACGTTTTAGGCAGGAGTTTCAGTCCTGCGATTTCGGCGGATGATAAGTGATAGGTGTTCATAAGTTGACCTCGTGGTCATCAGTATAAAATAGCCGTCAAATCTTGTCAATATCTATTTTTTAAAGTGACTGCGGTATAATCAACAATTCAACACCAAATCTAACACGTCATCAAGTGTTTTTTGAACGTTTAATCTCACTTCGTCTAAACCGAGTGTGAACGACACCGATAAGAAGTCGGGATATTTACTCGATAAACCGTTACAAATTCTTTGAAATTCGGACGGCTCAATACCAAACGCATAAAGCGGAGAAACACAAGGCATCTCAAAATCTGCACTCATCATCTCACGCACGTTAAACGAACTGCGCTTCGTCAATTGCCCCATCAGATACAAACCATAGAGAACAACTAAATTATGCGGCACAACCGGTAAACGAGTTAACGATTTCACCGTTTTACCTTTCATCTCTAAACGCACAAGAGGTAAATCGCCCGCTCCAAGAGGAGAATTTTTGAGTAAGTTGTTTAGCGAAGATAAAGCACTTTTTCGCGTTCCAACAGATGAAACAACATCGGAAAATTTAACACTTAACTCTTCTGTATCAATTGCTTTATTTAAAATAGTATAGCAAATAAACCACTTTACAAGCGAAGAATGGTTGACAAGCCCTGTCCAAATAAGCTGCCAGAGAAACGAACTGTCAAAGCCGTATTTTTCTGCTACATTTAGTAACTTAGTGGGCTTGATAGCCGATCCGTCTTGTGCGAGTTTTGCTTCACGAAACCAATATGGTGCAGACTGAATCATATTTTTTCCAAACAAAGTCGTTGAACGAAAATCACCTCGCTTTCGCGACAATTCGGCAATCCATTCAGGCTTTAAGCCGAAAGTTTGATAATTACCAACTCCCGAAATACTCATTGTAATACCTTTCGCGTTTCGTTTTGAATTAAATCTTAAACAACCATTATCTTGTTTATTGCAATTAAGACAATGAATACATTTTATTTCATCAATATGAATTTGTGGTAAAAAAGTTAATGCCCCGTTAGGACATTCCGCCTGACACGTTTTACAAGCAATGCAACTAACAGTTTTGTAAATGATACGATATAAATGTGAAATAAGTTTTTTATCCGCTTTGTCTTGTAAAAATTGAAAAGTGAGTTGTTCGGAGTATTTTTGTTTTTTAATTGATATTTTGATTTTTCCATGTTTGGTATAACATATCCAATCAAAAGACAATCTGGGAAATAATGTAACCGAATTGTTATACGTCTTTTCAATCCTTCCGAAAATCTTTAACCATTCGAGAACGGTTTTGTGTTTGCCAAGAGGAAGCGTAAAAAATAACTGCGAATCCTTTTGTTCGGAGACTGGAAAGTCAAGTATCTCTTTGAGAAAGACACCATTGTTTCTTGCATGCCATCCGCCATGATAAACAAAGTTGTCGGCATCAGTTTTTGATGAAAATTCACGATTAGATGAATTGACTATTTCTTTTACAAATTTAGCCGTTGATTTTTGATACAATTTTTGACAAAAAATCGTGTGTCTATCGCTCGACATCGGACAAAGAACACAGCCAACGCGTTGTAATCCTTTCCGATATGCTTTGTTGATGATCAAATTTTTTTGCAAGATGTAAAACCAGATTTCATGCGCTGACCATTCGAGTATCGGCGTTGCTTGTGTTTGGTTACTGTTTTTTTTCCCGTCGCCAATATCTTCATATTCACTGCGGCGTACGCTTTCATCTTTACGTACACCGACAAAACAAAGAAGTTTAGAAGCCGAATTGAAATCTTTTGATATTGACGGATTTCTCAATGCTAATATTGCCGGCGTGCTTTTATGTACACTACAACACCAACGCAAAACTCGGCTTGGCGGTCCGAAAAGTTGCCAATTCTCAATAGCTGATTTGTTCGCTTGTACTCGCATAAATTTTCGATCTGGATACCGTTTTTGAATTTTTTCCCACACTTTATAAGTGTCAGGCAATTCCATATCCGTATCACTGAACACAACAGGAACACTCAACGGCAAAACCCGATGACAAAGATCAAGCAACACAACAGAATCTTTACCCCCGCTAAATGCAATATAAGTAATATGATTTTGATATTGAATGAACATTTCCTTAATGCGTTTAAGCGTATCAAAAATGAGTGCCTCCATAATTTCAATGTTCTCTTTCTTTTTAAGCATTTTTTGAACATTAACAGGTTGCAGTTTCTTTTTACTTTTAAAGAAAAATTGGGCAGTGATGGGTTTTCCGTATTCGATTTTGTCAAGTTGTGCAACTTTTTTACCATCTGCCCAAAAAGTATTTTTCTGCGCCCACATCAATGGAGCTTTTTCATTTTTGTTATATTTAAAACGTTTATTAAATTGCAAGAGTTCGAGTTCTTCGGCAAAGACCGGACGGATTTCGTTGGCAACAAACTTTCCCGTTTGCGTCGTTAATTTATAACCGTGTGTTTCTTCGTCCCAAATATAAGAGTACATTTATTCGTTATCAATTGATACCGTGAAAATATTGTTTTTCCAGATTCGATTGGTGCAGTTGTAATACCTTTCGATTATCTTACGGAATGTTTTCATATCAGGTAATAAATACGTTTCATTAAAATTTTTTTGGTATAAAAGCGACAGAACTGTATGCAGCGCTTCTTGTGTTATTTCTAAATTGACAAATTCGAGTTTATTGACAGCCTCATGAATTTTCTCGTTCAAATCATCAGGAATGTGATTTTCGGCTAATTGAAAGCACATCGTACCATTGTTTTCTGTTGCGATAATGTACGGCATTTTATCTTTTATTACCGCAAGGAGCAGAGCATTATTCAATGCCGGTATCTCTTCAATGATTTCATAATCAGCGGCACAGTATTTTTGGTCAATAATTTTTTCGATACATTGCGTCAATTTGGCAATTGCCGCTTCGCATTTCACGCCAACCGATCGTGCAATACGGAATTTATCTGAACTAAACCATGTAGTTTTATATACACTGTCCGGATAATGTAATTGCTTCAAAAAATCTTCAAAACATACGATATCATTAAGCAAGTTTTCGATTTTTAAGCTGTATCTGTCACGTAAAACTTCAAGCGAAAAACATCCGAAATCTCTAATCCATTCTTCCGCAGTGTTTATTATCTCTTTCCGTGTTTTTTCATTAGCAACATGTTCGCAAAACAAATATACTCCGTCTTGTCGTTGAAACATTTCCTGTTTCATTTCAGCGAGGTCATTTTCTTCCGGAATATAACCAATTTTCCCCTCAAGCAAACGCAATGCGGTCGGTTCAAAAGAAAAACCGTTCGGATATTTTCCGATAATCAGTTGTTTTAAGTGTTGATTGGTCATCGCTAGTGTTTATCCGAATAGAGTACAGCCGCCGTTTTTGTATTCTTCGATTTTGTCACGTAAATCTTCAACCGTACAGTCTAAAGTTTCTGCCATACATTTTAGGCAAACTAATGCTTCATCGGGCTGATTGCGGTTAATCAATTTCCTATTCAATGCCTTCGTGTCTTTGTCGATGAGTTCTTCGCAAAAACGGCATTTAGGTTGTTTTTTTGCCACGTTATTACAATTGTTTTAATTCAATCTTTTCAAAACTTTTCCCTGCGTATTCATTTGGGTCAAGTATTGCGAGTTGTTTTTTGATGATCTGTCTCATTTGAAACGCATGGCGTAGGCAATACATTTGGAACTCGCCGCGTTGAACGTATTCCGGTTTTGTCCAATGCGGAAAAAATAATTTGAGATACGCAGTACAAAGGCGCAATACCGCTTCTTTATCACGGGTGTCAATACTTTGCGGATATTCTACAATTTCTTCGACAACACTTCTGTAACACAAACATTCTGATTGTTCCCGTAACAAATGCATAATTTCTGTAAAATATTCGCTGTTCAATGCCCAATTTTTAATTTTGAGTTCTTCTCTCATTCGCGGAATATATTTTCCTTGAATGAAACCATGAAAACGATCAAGAAGTGCAGATTCCTGAAAAATGACGGGCAACGTACTGAACATATTTTGTGACACGTCCATTTCATCACGGGGAATATTACCGAGAAGGAGGATACCGGCGGTTCCCGTAATTGAAACGTTACCAAAATTCACGGTACCGGATTCGGCATAATTTTTGAGTAATCCCTGCACTTCCTTATCATCAAATTCGATGGATTGTAATTCGTCCATAGCAATAAAATCACAATGCGAAACCAAACCGGCTTTTTTTACGGACATATCGTAAAACAATTTTGCCCGTGTCAGTTTACCGTTGACCAGCCAGCCATGCTTACCGACGTTACCGAAAAGATAGGATTTACCGGTACCTTTGGGGGCAAGTTCAATGAGATTCACACGCGGTTCAATAAAGGGTAAAAGACGAGTTAAGAGTGTATGCTTTTCGATCCAATCGGAGTATCCGTCGGGATTGTAGTCAATCGCGCCGAGCAAAATATCCATCCATTCCTGAACGGTGAATTGTTTACGTGATTCACGAAATGCATCAAGAGAAATGGTGTAGGGACAGAAATCTTTGTATTCCAGTAACGTAATATGTCCCTTATCGTCAAAAGAATCTTCCGGCGGGCAATAACCGAGTTTGACCAACCCCCAACCACCAGCCTCTTGCAGAATTTCGTTTTTAATGCGATTCCAGACATAGTCCTCAATAAGTGTATCTTTATGCGTAATTCCAAGATCGGACAATTCGAATGAATAATGATTATTTTTGATGTTGAACTGAATATCGACTCTTGCAAGAAATTTTTTTGTTTCACCATTTTGACGGGCGGCATCAATAAGAGCGAGTTTTTGATCACGGCGCGGAATAATATCGGCAACATATTTACTCAGTTCTTCGGTGTCGTTAATACGACCATCTGCGCCTGCTTTGCGTTTAAGAATCCAATCGCGTAAAAATGAAGGAACGGCAGCAGCACGAAATGTCGCCATCACGTCTTGATCTTTATAAACTGTTGTATCTGGAAATACTGCTCTGAGTCTTTCAATGTTATACATTATTAAATGTCGAAATCGTCTTTCTCTTTGATTTGTTGTTTTGTCTGTGTTTGGACTGCTGGTTGACTTTCAGGTGTTGAATGTTTGTTGAACACAATAAATGGAACGAGTGTTTCTTCTGGAGTGTATCCGCCGTGAAGTTCATATTGTTTACCGCCCTGTTTGGGTAAACGGTTATAACCGCGCACAACCCAAAATTGCCCATCAAGCGTTTCAATAAATTCTTCCGGACAATGTTTGTCTTCGGGACATTTAATATATCTCCAATCGTCCGGTTTTTCGTTGGACGGATTGACTAACGTCTTTACAAGTTCTAACTCGTTAGCGATTACTGCGAGACGCGATGAGCCGTGGTCGGCTGTCAAAATGATGCGATCATATTTGTCAATATTTTGTGCAATAACATTGAAAACCAGAGGTAATATCTTGTCCAGCACTTCAACAATATTTTCGTAATATTCTGTTTGCTCATTTTTTCTTACTCCGTAATGGACAATGTTATCGAGTGTTTTAATT
>JAIRLW010000522.1 GCA_031259095.1 Planctomycetaceae bacterium
AAATATCGTAATCTTATTGCTGCCGTCCTTACGGGGCTTTTTATTTCATGGTTTTATATTTGTTACGTAGGGCGTTGCCCTGCGCTCATGCGGATTGCCCCGTTGGGGCGATTTTAGTAAATATATTTTTAAAACGAAAACCGAAATTTAAAGTGTGAGGAGTGGAATTGTTAATACTGATTTTTAACGACGAAATATGCGAAGGACACGAAAATGAGGTTTTTATTTTTCATTTTTCATTTTTCATTTTTTAAAACCTTTCGTGAACATTCGTGTTTTTCGTGGTGAACATAACAACAATCAGCGTAATCTGCGGACTTCCCGCTTGGTAGGCAACCTTTCGCAGAACAGTTGCTGGAATCAGATTAACGATGATAATCGTTACAATCCGCCGAAACGTCGTTTTCGTTTTGAAAAATCGTCAAGAGCCTGTGCAAACAACGGAACGTCGAAATCGGGCCAGCATTTTTCCGTAATCCAAATTTCCGCGTAACTCAATTGCCAGAGAAGATAATTACTAAGACGTAATTCTCCCGCTGTTCGAATCAAAAGATCCGGTTCCGACATTCCGGCAGTGTAAAGATGTTCCGCAATACAGTCTTCGTCAATATTTTCGCACGGAATCGATTCCTGCACAATTTTTCTGACCGCGTCAACAATTTCACCGCGTGAACCATAGTTGATCGCCAGACAAAGCCGAAGTCCTTTATTGCCGGCAGTCATTTCAACGCTTCGATCCATTTCGTACAAAATATCCTCCGAAATACCGTTTCGGCGACCTATAATCGAAAGACGAATTCCGTTTTCCATCATGTTTGTCCGTTGACTCACAATATATTCATGGAGCAACAACATCAGGAAATCGAGTTCCTGCTTGGGACGTTTCCAATTTTCGCTGGAAAGACAGTATAAGGTTAATTGTTCGAATTGACGTCGGGCGCACTCTTCAGCAATTTCACGTACCCGAACAGCGCCGGCACGATGTCCTTCATGACGAGGTAATCCTTGCCGATTCGCCCAACGTCCGTTCCCGTCCATAATAATCGCAATGTGCATTGTGTTGAGGGGCTAGGGATTAGACACAAGCGGAATTTTTATTATAAGAAATTATTACACAAATCATAAATTGATAGATCATAGATCACAAACGATAAATCACAAATCACAAATTAATTAATCAATCAATCAATCAATAGGCTTCAAAAAAACGATGACTTGTTCCGCCGGTTCCGATTTTGATTTTGACCGGCTTAAAACATTTCGGACAACGTCCTTCGTAAGCATTGCCTTCACGGTTAATGTAAATACGGACATAAACACCGCAACAATTAAACCGGACGCCGATAAAACGCCGTTCTGTCTGATTCGGATTTTCAGTTGCCGGCGCAGGTTCCTGCGAATTTGACGTTGGTTCGCTGTAAAGATCAAGTGGAGACATCGGATTATGAATTGAAAATGTTTTTCAAGTTCGGCGTTTGTTACCGTACCAAATAATTTGCATTCGGGGACAATATTGATAACCATGTCGTTCACAAAACGGAACAATCCACAACGCTTTTTCTGTCATCGTATTAACATCAACCGCTTGAGGCATTAAAAAAACCCGTTCAGGAACCACACCTTGAAACAGGTTCAAATATTTTTCGATTTCGTCAAGATCATTCGGCGTGTCCACAACAAATTTGAGTTGATAATTGTACCGGAACATCAGATTTTGGATTACTTCCGGTTTGAAACGATTTTGTTCATGATTGAGACTTGTACTTGTACTTTGACTTTTACTTTTGGTTGTTTTCAATGGAGTTGAATTACTCAGTTTCGGGCTAATCGACATCAGATCGCACAAAACCGGCGCATCGAAAATTCCAGCCGTTTCAATCGTAATCTGATAATCAAAATCTTTCAAGAGCCGAGTTAATTCAACAATTTCCGGCGCTTGCATTGGTTCTCCGCCGGTGATGACCACGTGTGGCAATTCCAGCAAAAGAATACGCCCGACAATTTCTTCTGCCGAAAGATTCGCGCCGATTCCTTCGTTGTCGTTTTCATTTTCCGTCCTATTCTGTTGGGCGTAAGGCGAATCGCAATAACGGCAACGCAGCGCACAACCAAGTGTCCGAACAAAAATGCTGTATTTTCCTGTCCAAAGTCCTTCACCTTGTTTTGATTGGTAAATTTCAAGTATCCACATGGTTCACACAACCTATATCGAAAAACAGCAACCCGTTCAGCGAAGTTTACTGAAAATTCAAACGAAAAAGAAGCAGGAATAAAACCGTTTATTCCAACTCATTATACAACACATAAACGGCAAATAGAATAACTTGCTGAAAAAATCCTGATTGTTTTACATTTTGAGGGGATAATCATTTAATGTCAAAAAATCAGGAGGCAATGTTTCGCCCGAAACATCGAGAACGACGGAAATCGAACCCACAACCAAATGTTATCTAATATCCCATCAAATAAATTCTCTAAATATCAAAAAACATAAAAAATCCGTCCTTCCTTATTAGAGAAGGAAGGACGGCAATTTGTGAAGTCGCGGTGGAAGAACCTGTAGATCGTCAGAATTATTCCTTTCACACTAGCGGCGCAGGGACTCGAACCCCGGACACGTGGATTATGATTCCACTGCTCTAACCAACTGAGCTACGCCGCCTTGAAACTTTT
>JAIRLW010000558.1 GCA_031259095.1 Planctomycetaceae bacterium
ATACAATTTTTCATTAAAATTAGTCATAACCTGCTTATAATCAAGACTTTACCATCACTTCTTGCTCCTGGTGAACAACGCCGTTTTGAGGAGTGAACGGGTCCGTGAACAGCCATTTATGTGTTTCCGTAAGTCTTTATAACACAAAGACTTACGTCAAATCTGCAAGAGGTAGGCAACCTTTTGCCAAAGGGTTTTCACCCACGGTCGCCGACATTGCCCCTGTGTGCGGATGGCAATTGGTGTTGCCTTCCGTTTGGCGATCCGATTTCTTGCCGTTTACAGGGTCAATTCGGCGAGTACGCCGACGCGATGTTTCGGCGAAACATCGCTTACCTCAATTAACTTGAAACCACTGACTGCTTGCGCCCCCAACCCCAAATCCCTAAACCACAAATCCCAAATCACTCATTCATGCCACAAACATTTTTTCAAACGTTTTCGATTGCGTTGGCGGCGATTCTTTCGGTACTTTGTATTATTTTCTTTGCCATTGTCTTGAGACGAACCGGTCGTATCTCGCCGGAAACAGATCATGGTTTGTTACGATTAACAGTTGATCTGTTAATTCCTTGCCTGATTATTGACCGAATATTAAATACAAACGCCTTTTCCGATGTGCAAAATCTTTGGTTACCGCCGTTGCTTGGATTTTCCCTGACAGGATTGGGCATCTTAACCGGATTTGCAGTAACATTCCTTCCGAGTTGGGGAACCGGTTTGTCCACGCCGCAACAAAAACGGACTTTTGCATCTTGTGTTGGTCTTTTGAATTACGGATATATTGCGGTGCCACTGGTCGATGTTTTATTTCAAGACAATCATCGAACAATGGGCGTTTTGTTTTTACAATATCTGGGAGCAGAGGTTTCTATTTGGACATTGGTTGTGTTTACCATGATGGGCAGGTTGGACTTACAATTATGGCGGCATTTGCTCAATGGACCAATTTTTGCGATTTTGATTGCTGTTCCGTTAAATCTTGTGGGACATAGTACGTTGTTGCCGGAAGAGTTTCATGAATATTTTGTTCCGTGTTTTGGTTTTCTGATGTGGGCAATTCACCAGATTGGTCAGACGGCAATTCCAATTTCGTTAATGATGGTTGGTCTTACGATCACCGCACTTATTCAGCACAAGGAAATTCAAAACCGATGGCGGACAACATTGAAAATTTCATTTTGGTCATGCCTGATTCGTTTGCTGGCAATGCCGACCATTTTTCTTACTTTAGCGGTTTGTCTTCCCTGCACTATTGAAATCAAACGTATTTTGGTGATTCACGGAGCAATGGGTTCGGCGATTTTGCCCATTGTTCTGGCAAAACACTACAACGGCAATATCGAAACAGCATTCGATACCATCATGAGCAACACGTTTGTTTCAATTATTACATTACCGCTTTGGATTGCATTCGGAATGAAAATTATCTGATCATTTCCTTTTCCTATCAATAATCAACAAAATTGTTATCCGCAAATTACGCTGATTTTCGCAGATTATTTTTCTTTTCACTACGAAAAACACGAATGTTCACGAAAAGTTTTAAAAAATAGAAAATAGAAACATCATTTTCGTGTCCCTTCGTGTATTTCGTGGTGAAAAGAAAATAATTTAAAAGAGTTTCTAAAAACTTGTTTTTTGATCGACCCAATTCGACTAAAATCGATTTTGGTCGCTTTCAGTCGAAGTTTTTAGAAGTTCCCGAAATTGTTTTTATACCCGGACAACATCTCTCAAAATAATCTGCGGACAAAAATCGGCATAAACTGATTATGGTACAAAAATCATAGCATCGGCGTAGGCGGCGGCGAAATCGGGAAGCGAGGCAAGTTCCAGATGATGAGCCTGCCGAACCAATAGAAATGATTCGTCACGATAACGGGAATCGAGTAACGACAATCTTGCACCGGCAAGCGAGGTGTTACCGCAAAACCGAATTCGCTCCAAAGGAATTTCACGCGGTAACAATCCGATACGTTTTGCCGCCTCTGGACGAATAAAACTGCCAAATCCGCCGCCCACATAAAACGTTTCAATATGTTCCGGCTGAAGTCCTTTTTGTCGCAACAATAATCCGGTTCCGGCGCGAATCGCGCCGGTTGCCAATTGGAGTTGACGAATATCACGTTGCGTCAACACAATCGCTTCACCAGTCGCCGAAACTTCTTGCGACGCCAACACAAAAGACGGTTTCCCGTTGTTCATCGCCCAAAACCGCAAAAACGGCGAATCCGCTTTGACATTGAATTGACCATTCGGTTTGATCAAACCGCAACGCAATAATTCCGAAACAATATCGATCAAACCGCTGCCGCAAATTCCTTTCGGCGGACAATGACCAATTGTTGAAACAATTAATTTTCCGGTTTGCGTTCCGTCCGATTCCGGCGTTTGGAGTTCCACCCGATCAATCGCGCCGGGAACCGCCAACATCCCGTGTTCAATTCGTCCGCCTTCAAATGCCGGTCCAGCCGCTGTTGCCGCCGTGTAAATTTCATCGTTGTAACATAAAACCAGTTCGCCGTTGGTTCCAACGTCAATCAGAAAAAACGCCGACGGTTCATTCGGAGTTTGAACTTGTTGGATTTTTTTATATCGTTTATATCGTTCACAACTCTTCCGATGAATTTCCGTCGCCAAAACTCCGGCAACAATATCGCCGCCGACAAAACCGCCGAAAATCGGAAGCGTTTCGATTATTCCGTCCGGTGCGATGTTCAAACCGACGTCGCTGCCCAAACAAACCGGATATTCCGAAACCGGCGCCGTAAACGGACCAAAACCAAGCGGCGACGGATCAAAACCAAGAAAAAAATGTTCCATCACCGTATTGCCGGCAACAACCACAAGAGATATTTCAGTTATCTCAATTCCCGCCTTTAACGCCAGTTCCGCCAGCATTTCATTAATTGTTCCAACAATTAATTGCTGTAATTTCGCTAAAAAAGCAGGTTCTTCGATAACTTTTTGAATTCGCGTAATCACGTCGTCGCCGTAATTTCGTTGCGGATTGGCGCGTGAAACCGTCCACACCGCATTCGGATCATGGAATCCGTGCAACTCGGCAACCAGTGTTGTTGTTCCAAGATCAACGGCAACTCCAAAACGATGTCCGGTACGTTTGACCATTTCGTGTTGCCGGTGATCCAAAAATGATTCCGCCTGAACAATCACCAACTGTTCATCGTGCCGCAACGCCGTTTCAGGAACAATAACGCTAAAATCATGTTCGACAACCGTCTGACATGCTAGTTTTTCGTTACCGTTTATATGAACCTTGCATTTTCCACAAGTTCCGGCGCCGCCGCAATCGGTACGAAAAAAAATGCCAACTTCAGACGCCGCAACAGTTAATAATGTTCCAGAGGGAACGCGAACTGTTTTAGCCGCTCTGACTTCATTCTCAAAATAAAATTGAACAAAATTAAGTTCAATACTCATCATATCGGAACGTAATAAACCACAGAACACATAATAATCCGCAGAGGACGCTGATTTTCACTGATTAAAATCAGCGTCCTCTGCGGACTTCTCGCTCGATATTCTCAAAGGTTAATAAATAGACAATGACTATCAACTCCTTACAGAATAATCGTCCCCAAAAAGGAACAATAGACCACTTTATTTTCACAGAAATTGGATTGGTTTTGAAATGAATGAGCCGTCTGATGACTTATTTTGCAATACATTCATCAGACGGCTTACAGTCTGCTATTTTGCGGCGGATTTGCCAGACTTAAGTTTTTGTATTGCAAATTCCTGTATTTCACGTTCAAGAAATACCGGAACTCGAATCACTTTCGTCTCACAACCGCCATACTTACCCGAACCAGACGGACGACCAGCTCCCACTTTACGTGTAACTTTTTTGCCCGACTTTTTCACGGCTTTTTTAGCAGATTTCTTCACTGATTTTTTAGGCATTAAAAACTCCTTAGAAAAATCAAATATGGAAATGGAAATAAACTTGTAATATTATGACCTCTCCGAAACAAATGTCAAGACGACATATCTTCTTTTTTTTCGATAATTTATAATTTTTTTTGTAGTTATACCGTTTTCACTTTAAAAACCTGTTTTATATTTTCGTTTAACTCCGCAATTTAAGGTGTTTTTACATTTCAAAAACCGGTTTTTAAAGTGAAAACGGTATAGTCAAAACCGTGTTTAGAGGCAATAGCGGCAATGCTAAGTAACGGTCTAGTTTTTTTCAGCAACCAAAAACAAAAAAAACAACTCACTACCGTTCAGGGCTTCTGTTGAGAACTTCTAAAAATTCGTTTTTCATCACAGACTTATTTGTCCCAATTTGTCTCTAATGTCCCTTATGTCCCAAACACTGAAATTTTAGGGACATTAGAGACATAAAGGACAATAGGGACAAATTATTTATTGTTCTTCCATTTCAAAAGTCCATATTTCATCTTGCAATAAAAATAGGTGATAATCGTTATCTCTTCTAAGTGGTAATTTGAATTCTGAATTACATATTATAAAGGGTTTGATTTTCTGTTTTGATAATTTTAACGTTCCTTTTGTTCCTTTGGGCATGGTGATTTTAATTTTCATTTTTTGGTCTTTTCGTTCAATTTCAACCAATAAATCACCATGTAAAGTTGGCGTTTTTGATTTGATCCATTTTAAGGGACCAGGTTGCGGGCAGATGGTGAACTCTTGATTGAGCCGGTTTGTAACTCCGGCGGCATATTGCGACAATAACGTCAAACCTCCGCCCGACCATGCGTGATTTGTTGTTCCGCCGCCGAAACCTTCCTTGCCGATTCCCCAACCTTCCCACAAGGTCGTATAATCAGGATGTTCGACCATTTTTTTGAACCGTTCTTTCATTCGGGCAAAAGCGTCGTTTTCGTAACCCATTTTGAATAACGCTTCAAGAACATATTTTTCCATGTACGGACTGGCATGTTTTTGTTTCATTAAAACTTCGCGGATTGCCGGATATTTTTCTTTGTCCGCAAGCCCCGATATAACCGCCATTGCGTTGGCGCGATCATCGGTTTGTCCTTTGTATTGCGGATCACGATATTCATTACCGTTCCAAAAAATATTGTCAAAACGATTTTTGATTTTTTGTCTCAATTCTGTTGCGTTTTCTAATTCATTTTTAGAAAACGGTACGTTATTTGAAATGTCAACAATATTGGTCAACGCCATGTAATACCAGCAATTTGTTAAAACCCGAAGATCAACATTATTTCCCCAATCGCCCCAATCCCATCCTCCTTTCCGGCGTAACACGAGACCGTCGTCGCCGAATTGAAAAAGTTGCAGATAACGGTTCATGCGCGGCGATAAATCGCGTAATGGTTGGAAATCGCCGGTGGTTTGCGCCCAAAGTCCCATGCCGTAAGGTCCAACACTGGCGAGCATTTGCATTGGCAATTCCTTTGCCCAATCGCCGGCGGGAATAGGCGAATAAATGGCTCCGTCTTCGCGTTGCCAACGCATCAGTTCGTACATTCCTTTACGCAGCAACAATGCCGATTTCTGATCGAGAGCGTAAAACGCTTCACCGAGTTCGTTGACGGCGTCGCCCCACCATTGAGCGCGTTCACGGTCGGGACAATCGAAATAAGTATCCCGCATTGTTACGTAAAGTGTTCGCGCGGACTTTTTCCATAATTCGTTGAAAAACGGATCATCACATTCAAACGAACCGGCAAATTCCGTATCGTAACCTGTTTCACGATACTGCAACGATAATATTTTAATTCCCGCCGGAATGGCGTAAATAACCGCATGACCGTTCATCCAACCGAGCGATTCGTATTCCTGAACGCCTTGTTTTGTAACATATTCCGCGCGGACATTGTATTCTCCGCCGCCTTGATAGTTATCGGTACGAATATCTATTTCACAACCTTTCGGCGCATCAATTTTAAGAACCGGCGTAATCTGAGCGTTGTACGGTAATTTACAGACAATCGGTTTACCATCGGACACGGCGGGAATTTCCGACTTGTTGACATAATCCGTAACACCGTAATCTTTCCAATGCGGAATCGGACGTTCATATAAATTGTTCCAAGGAGCCGTTGGAACTTTGCCAAGCGTTTTGGCAGATTTCCAACCCGAATCGTTAAAATCAGCAAACGTCCAATTGTTACTAAAATCTTTTCGAGCGTCGAAACGAATATTCGATTCCGGCAACCGGTAATTCGGTTGCGGGTCTTTTGTTTTCTGTTCGTAAGCCGCATAAATTGTTGCCTTCCAATCGGAACCGCTTAAAAGTTCAAAACCGTTACTGCCGTTTCCCGAAGCGTCAAACAGAAGCCCCGGCATTCCGCTGCTTCTGTGCGAAAAACCACTCTTGCCGAAATACCACATCAATACGGCAATTTGATTTTTTCCTTGTTTCAGATGTTTCGATAAATCGACCACATCGAAATAAGTATCATTCGGAGTGGGTCCGCGTTTCAGTTGTCCTTCGAACACAACGAGTTGACCGTTCACGTAAAGCCAATATTTTGAATCGCAAGCGATTCGGCACAATGCACGACTCTGAATTCCATCTGGAATTTTTTCGAGCGAAAAATTTTTCCGAAACGCCAACCAAAGATTTTCCGGAACCGGTTCAGGTAAATTTTCAACCGTAATCCAATTGGCATTCCAATCGGTTGACGGCTGATACGATTCGGCAACACAAAAATTCAGCACAGTAAAGAAAAAGAAAGTCGGCAGTACGACCAGCAACAAAAAATGTCTCATGGTTTGAATTAGGGCTAGAGTTAAAAGTTGCAAAAATCTGATTATTTCAGACAAGGCGATTACGTTTACCAAGAATCGGAATACCCAATATTATAACGGTCTATTTTATTTTTGCCACAGAGAAACAGAGAACACGAGATTTTTTGTGAATTTTCAAGATTTTTTGAACACAGAATTCACAAAAAAATTGTTTCGGAATTTGACGTAATCATATCTTTTGTCTCAACAGTCCCATTTGTCTCTAACATTTTTTCAGTGAAGGGACATTAGGGACAAATGGGACATGACGGGACAACATTTTCCATGATCAACTGTTAAAGGTAAGCGGTCATCAGTGAAAACCTTGGGGCAAAAGGTTGCCTACCATTACTCATTTTCTGCGTCTTTTTCGAGTGTTGCGATAAGAGGACCTGTTGATTCGAACATGAGCGGGTCAGGACCAAACGCCAGAATTTGATCCCGTTTCACTTCCGCACGATCAAGCGACGACGTAAACACAATCGCTTTTCCGCGTGAATCGACTTCTCGCGCTAATTGCCAACCACGTTCCGGCGGATAACCAAAAAGAACTTGAAGCATCCGAACAACATATTCAAACGTGTGAACTTCGTCGTTCCAAAGAATAACATGATATTTCGGTTCACGTTTCGGCTTGTTTTTCCGTTTATTTTTCGGACGAACCATGACTGCCGTTGCCGTTTGATTCGTTTCTTGATCTTGAGAATAAAAGTCGGACATAAATTTAGGCGTATTAAGAGGTTAACCTCGAATCGGTTCTTTTGATTTTCGAATAATTCCCGATGGATGTTTCAGGCGATACATAATCTCCAAAAGTAAACGATCTTCCATTGCCGTATCACGTTCCACAATAAACCAATTGCCCGAACCGGAATCCACATCAATTTGTGTCGCAAACGAATCAATTTCGTCTTCAAACCGTAAGTTGGCAGAAGAGTTAGAGTTAAGCGGATTTTTATTGTCTTCCAATTCTTTGTAAACTTTAACGTCAATCAGGTATCCGTCGGCTTCTGGAATCGCATGAACTTCAACACGTCGCCGAATGGTTTGAAGCGTACTATCGATCCGTTCGCTCACGCCCACCGAATCCGCATGCCATAATTCCACAATCGACGCTCCAATTTTGGGTTCGGTGTCCAATATTCCTTCGGTCAAAACATTACCGTAAAGCCGAATCGGCATCTCCCGCTCAATTTCAAAATGTGAATCGACCACATCCACCAAAACTGTCCACAGAAAATCATGATCATAAGCCTCGACAAAAATCGGATTATTCGATTTTGGCGCGTTCAATTGCCATGAAAATTCACGTGTTCCGAAAGACCGGTAAGTAGAGCAACCAGCAAGCAAAGACAATATAATAAACGAAAAAAAAGCAATCGTCCAGAACGAGCAACAATAAAATCGGAACATCGGCAACATTGAAAACCCCTTTGCCTACTAACATCGCTTGTGACACAAACCAATTAATCCAAATAATCCAAAAAACTTCGCAACGTAGTTTCTAAAAAAAGTCGTTTTAATGCAAGAGGTCTTTCTTTAAATAATAGGGAATTTCTAAAAATATTCCTAACGTTCAGATGCTGGTTGTTAAAATAGGTAAAATTTTTCGGTTGTTTTGTCATTTTGGGGAATCATTGTCCACACTCAATAATCCAGCGGTAGGCGATGTTTCGCCTGATATTGACTCGACGGTTATCTTTCAAATTCCGAAATAATCAGGCAAAATAGACTCCCCCTTGATAAAAAGGAAAATGTTTGTATTATATTTCAGATTCGTATTGTAAATTAAATTAAGAGGTAGGCGATGTTTTGCCGAAGGGCTTTCACCCAAATTCCAAAATAATCAGAACATTTGTGTGAATCGTTAAAAAAATTAGTCCATTTACGGTTGTAACCAATCAATTTTATTTTATTACAAAACCAGAGGATTTTATGAAGAAAGATATTCATCCGAAGTATGTCGAAGCCAAAGTAACCTGTGGTTGCGGCAATCAATTTGTAACCCGTGCGACCAAACCGGAACTCAAAGTCGATATTTGCAACGTTTGCCATCCGTTCTATACCGGTAAGTTGAAATTTGTCGATACCGCCGGACGTATCGAAAAGTTTAAGAACAAATTTTCCGGTAAATCTTACGGCGGTAAGAAAAAAACGGAATCGCAAACTGCTGACAAATCCTGAACAGATCAATCCTGAACAATGGACGAAATGGATGACAAAATTCCTTCTTCTCCGATGAACGGTTCAACTTCGGAACCTCAACCTTTTGCGGATACTTGCGAGTTCAATCACTTTGATCCGTCGGTTGGTTCTGTATCAAAATTTCATTCTGAGGTTAGCGAAAAAATTGTTCGTCACATTCAGCAACAATGTTCTCAGCAACAGGATTCATGGACAACCACCGAATTAGCGCGCGAACCTGAATTACCGACGGATTCGTCAAAAGAACGACCGAGTCCGCTGGTAATTTGGCGCGAATTGACGGCAATTTTAGCCGGAATTGTTCTTATTGATGTAACACTTTATCACGGCGCCGGTTTTACCGGAATTGCTGCCGCACTTTTAGGCGGATGTATTCTGTTTTGGTTCGGAGTTTCCAAACTGTTTGTTTCAGGAAAAGCCTTGTTGTTGACCGTTTTACTTTTCGTTACCGCAGTGAAATTAGTTTGGTGCGGTTTTCGTGTTGAAACGGCGGCGGTTGGATTTGTTCTTTTGTTCTTCTTTGGAGCAGTTCAAACCGGACGGCGTTTACAATTCATTGAAATTCCCGATTACTTTTTACAAACGCTTTTCGGCGGATCAGCCGGATTAGCAGATTATTGGAAATATTGCGTAAAACACAGTTTCCGTTTTTCATCGGGAATTTATTTGGCAATTGGATTGCCTCTCTTAACAGTAATCATTTTCGGTACGATTTTCATTTTGGCGAATCCGTCGTTGGTGTTTTTTGTTCGGCAAATGTTCGACAAATTATTAGAGTTCTTGTCCAATATTTCAGGTTGGTTTCCGGCATGGACACAAATTCTTTGCTGGTTTATTTCCGCATGGATTTTGACCGGCATGATTCGTCCGT
>JAIRLW010000538.1 GCA_031259095.1 Planctomycetaceae bacterium
CGATTTTGTAATTTTATAAAGTCGAGTGTTCGTTGTCGGATTGAACATGTTTTTGGGTTGCAAAAAAAGCGGATGGGTGATGAAATCTTGCGGACAATCGGTAGAAAAAGGGCAAAATACTGGATCGGGATGCGAAATCTTGTAAGTAACATGTGCAGGGCGGTAACATTGGATGCTCTGAAATAATGGGAATTATACAAAAAAAATCAGCGCATTTTGCATAAATACAATGCAAATTTCTAAAACAAAAATATGTCAAAAAAATACAAAAATAAACTCTCATAACAAAAAACATGTTTTTAGAAGTTCCCATTAGATATTCCGCTAGATATGTAACTTTAATTTTAACTTTTCAAATTACAAAATTTTTTATGAAAACCAATTTTAATCGTATGACAATGATCGCTATTTTAGCGTTTACTGTTTGTTTATTTTTTTCGGGTTGCGGCAAGGGCGGGCTTGTGGTTTATCCTGCGAATGGAAAACTTTTATACAATGGTCAGCCGTTGGGCGGGGCTCAAATTAGTTTTTATCCTAAGGATTCGACGGGTGTGATGGCGGCGGCTATTACTAATTCGGATGAAACGTTTTCGTTGTTGACTGCTGGTGCTGACAAATCTGGTGCTGTTGTCGGTGAGTACAATGTATTAGCTGAAAAGATTATAACGTTGGATGCAAACGGCGAACCTATTAAGTTGGCAGAATCTCAAGTCCCGCCAACACCAAAAGCTCCGCAATGGGAAGCAAGCGTAGAACCGCAAGATAATCTACGACCAACAATGAAATCAGTTCTTCCTGCAAAGTATGCTCAAATCGATAAACCATTATTAAATGCAACCGTCAGTACAAAACAACTATTTGTTTGGGCTAGATGATAAATAAACAAAAATACGAATTGATCGCATGAATTATTTGATCAAAAAAACCAAACCGTTCCGTAGAGACGCAAAGCATTGCGTCTCTACGGAACTATTGGTTTTTTTTGATCAAACGATTCATACAATCAACCGAAATCCATTTGAACACTCGTCAACCGGCGCGACCAGCGGGATGCTGGGTCGCCTACCACAAATGAAATCTTTTAACAGTTGGCGATCTTTTTTGAGACGCAAAGCATTGCGTCTCTACTGAACGATTGGTTTTTTTGATCAAACGATTCATACAATCAACCGGACTCCATTTGAACACACGTCAACCGGCGCAACCAGCGGGACGCTGGGTCGCCTACCACAAATGAAATCTTTTAACAGTTGGTGATCTTTTTTGAGACGCAAAGCATTGCGTCTCTACTGAACGATTGTTTTTTTTGATCAAACGATTCATACAATCAATCGTTTTTTTATACTATTCACACTCTAAAAGTCGTTTTTATTTTTTGTAACGAAAAATAAAATTAACTGATTCGGTAACTGTAACTGTAACTGTATCTGTAACTGTATCTGTATCTGCATCTTTTGTGCGTCAATAATTTCAAAGTGTTAACCAGTATTCCAGACCCGATAGGAACTAAAAAATACAAAACTTCGTTTTGTTATTATAAAAACCGAATTTTCAAGTGTGATGAGTTATGGTATAGTATTGGCATATATTCTCTTATTTTCTATTATTTTGGTTGGTTGGGATTTGTTGCGGCTTTGGCCGGGACTGACAAAATTTAGTGCGGGTTGTTTAATTTTTTGTGAGGTTGAATATGAAATTTAGTGAAGATGAGTTGGTTGGTGTTTATGATTTTGGTGTTGATGGTTGTAGGTTGACTAAGGCGGTAATTGAAAGGGTGATTTCGTTTCATGGTCATTATTGTGTTGGGTTATCAATTGGAATTCGTGTTGGTGACTGGGTGTTGAGGGAGTTTGGTTATTCGGAAGATGAGGAGTTGGTTGCTGTTGTAGAAACGGATATGTGTGCAGTTGACGCAATTCAATTTCTAGTCGGTTGCACTTTTGGTAAGGGCAATTTTATTTTTCTGGATTACGGCAAAAATGCATATTCGTTCTTTCGACGAAGCGACGGAAAGAATGTACGAATCACACCACGAATCGAAAAAAATAAAAACGGAATTATAGTCGCAAACAGTTTTCTATCCGACTTACGCGAACAACAGAAACAACTTGACCCCAATGATATTGATGGACAAAAACGAATTCGAGAATCAATGATTGATCGGGTAATGCGGACAAATTTTGACAACATGTTTTCAATTACACCAGCACGAATACCAATGCCAGACAAAGCTAGAATTTACCAAAGTTTCCCTTGCGACAAATGCGGAGAACTCGTCATGTCAACAAGACTAACAATAAATAAAAACGAAAAAAACATTTGCAAAGAATGCCTCAAAATGGATTCTGATTATTAAGTTATTAGATTATTAAATTACAATATTCTGTGAAATATTTCTCCTGCACAACCGCCTCAAAATTCACCATACACCAAACAGTTATTTAAATGTTCCTCGTTCAAGATGTGTTATTTAATGTTATTTTTCGCAGCTTTTTCAAATACTCCCTTTCGCTATTTTGAAAAAGCTGTAGAATTATTTCAGTTTTGGGAGCTGTTAGTTTTTTCTTAGAATTTTGGAGTGATTATCGGGTGTTTGACGTCTTGGTGTGTTGTTGATAATTCATGGTTAAATTGTTTAAAATTGTTTTTATATTAAATTTAAGGTTAAAAAAACGTGTTTTCGATAGAAATAGTCAGGCGTAAATTTCCCAAGAAACATCCTAAAGTTGTGATGTTTGATTTTGATGGTACGGTGGGTTTGCTTCGTGCGGGTTGGCATGAAGTGCTTTTGTCATTTCATACGGAAGTATTGAGAGAGACGCCGCAAGGGAAGGAGATGGAAACGAGTTCTCTTTTGAAATTGATCAAAGGATATATTGAAACGAATATTGGCAAACCGCCGGTTTATCAATCTTACTCGCTTGTTGAAGCTGTCCGTAATCTTGGCGGCGAACCGCGTCAAGCTGACGAATACAACGAAATATATTCGCAACGCTTGACCGCATTATGCGAACCGCGACGGGAAGCATTGCGGCGGCGGGAGGCGAATCCGAATGATTTTATTGTCGCAGGAACTGTACGAATGTTGGCAATGTTACGTTCTCGCAATATAAAAATTTACTTGGCAAGCGGAACCGAAGAGCATTTTATCCTCGAAGATGTAAAATTACTCCGAATCGATAACTTTTTCGACGGCGGAATTTACGGCGGACAACCAGACCCGGAAGCATTCTCAAAAAAAATCATGGTTGAACGGATATTGAACGAGAACGAAATTGAAAACTGCGAACTACTAGGAATAGGAGACGGCACAACCGAAATTACCGCTGTACACAACGTAGGAGGTTTTAACATCGGTGTCGCCTCCGACGAAAACGGAAAGCCAATCATCGATTCATGGAAAAGATGGCAACTAATCAACGCCGGAGCTG
>JAIRLW010000541.1 GCA_031259095.1 Planctomycetaceae bacterium
TCGATTTTGGTCGATCAAAAAACAAGTTTTTAGAAGTTGCCTCTCAAGAGATACTTAGAAAATCCTTCTTGCAAAATAGTAAAGATAGACTAAAATGAATGCAATTGGCAACGGTTTTAATTCAGATTACCCGGAATAAAATGAGGACATATCGTCCCCAAAACCTAACGCCGAAAAAGGATCTAATATCATGCCGGAGCAAAACAAAAACAATGAGAACGGAACAGGAACAGGAAAAAAAAATAAAGTGTTAGTCGTTGGCACCTCGTGGGATCAGTTTGGCGGAAGTTTTTTAGGTAATTCAAATTACTGGACTTATGAACTTTGTCCCAATGTCGAAGGCGCGCTCTTCAAAATAGTTGACAGCGATTACAACGCCTTGCTCATTGAACAGAATTTTTTTCAGGGATTTTATGAACGGAGTCAGTATTCCAAAGAACGGAGCATTTTGGAAAATCTTCCAGCCGGATTGGCTCTGGTGGATAACGATCAACATATTTTGTGGTGTAACCGCCAATTCAGGGAGTGGAGCAACTCCAACGAGGAGATTATCGGTAAACGTTTTTTCATTCCGCTTGGCCGTCCCGAAATGCGGGGACCGGATTATTGTCCGTTTTCAAAAACCCGATTGACCGGTCAATCTTCTTCAACGCTTTTAGTTCAAAAAGAATCCGGGCGTTATCTTCAAATGAGCGCGGCTCCAGTGTTGAATGAACACGGGAAACCATACAATTTTGTGGTCGAATTACAAGATGTTACCGACCAAACCATTCGTGAAATCAAATGGGAACGGCTTCGTGAAGCCGGTAAGGAATTGGCGAATTTGTCCAAAGAAGATGTTCTTTCCCGTTCACCGCAAGAACGAGTCAATATTCTCCGCGCCAAAATCGGTAACTTCACTCAGGAAATTCTTAATTTTGCTTCTATCGAAATCCGAACTCTTTCCGAAAAAGTCCCGAATCTGTTGGAACCGCTTCTCGCTATCGGAATGACCGAAGAAGCCAAACATCGGACTCTTTACACAAAACAGGAAGGAAACGGTATTACCGGCTGGGTTGCTTTTCACGCCCGAAGTTACAAAATGGACGATTCACGCGAAGATCCGTTTTTTATCGAAGGTATCCCCGGTTCGCGTAGTTCTATTACGGTTCCGCTTCTTTATCGCGGTAAAATGATTGGAACTTTTAATGTCGAAAGTCAGAAACCGCAAGCCTTTGATAATAACGATTTGCGTTTGCTGGAATCGTTCGCCAAAGACGTTGCTCAGGCAATTCACACGCTTGACCTTCTTTCGTTTGAGCAAAAAGACTCCGCTTATCGAAGTATCGAAAAGGTGTACGGAATGGCGGTGGGACCGATCAATCAGATTTTGAACGAAACAGCGCGGCTTCAAATGGGCGACCTGAGCAAACACGACGAATTACTTTCGGCGTTTGCGCGGATTCGCCAACTCACTCGTGAAGTTCAAGCGGCATTTCAGGGATTTGTTGAGAAAATCGCGGTTGATTTACCGCAGGAAATTTCCGCAACGGATTGCAGTAAATACACCATGTTGCGGAATAAACGTATTTTAACGGTGGATGCCGACGAATCGGTTGGGCGGGAACTGAGCCGGTTGTTGTTCTACTACGGTTGTACGGTCGAAACCGTTTCAACTGGTGAAAACGCGCTGAAAATGCTGGAAACAACCAAATATGATATTTTTATGAGTGATATTAAATTGCCGGACATGTCGGCGTTTCTATTTTTTAAGCGTGTTCGTTGTGCTTATTGCAAACAGTACAACATGATTCCAAACGATACCTCATGCGATCCGCCGGACGACGATCCTTGTTGTCCGAAAAAAGAGGTTCCGTTTATTCCGTTTATCTATATGCGCGCTTTTGGTTACGACAGCGGTCATGTAACCACTCGCGCCGCCGAAGCCGGCGTGCCCAAACCAATCTTCAAACCGTTTATCCTCACGCAACTACTCGATATGCTCAAACTCGTTATCACCAAATCAAATCGTGAAAACAAATCAGAGGGGAATCTCTAAAAAAACGCAGATTTGAGTTAAAAATCATTCGTCCTTTTTTGTCCCCTAAAATTTAGGACATTAGGTAATCTGCTTGTGCCAGAAAATCCAAAAGATTACCGTCGCCCGTGCAAGGCGGTAGGCGATGTTTCGCCTACCTTACTGGGCTTCATCGCACAGAATAATTGTTTTTTTCTCTTGACACGCCTTTGGTAAATCGGTATTGTTCGCCGTCGATTGTTTGGAAGTGAATGTTTATTGCACACCCATACGGTTAGGATGACCGGAATTTCAGTTAAGGATGACAAAAATAATGAAAGGAAATTTCAATCTTGCTTCGACAGAACCTGAACTTCAAGGAGTTGCGCTTCTTGATTTGAAACGTCAGTACGAGGTTTTGAAAGACGAAATCGCCGAATCACTCAAAAAAGTTTGTGATAGCGGAGCCTTTGTGTTGGGACCTGAAGTGAAGGCATTCGAAAATAATATCGCTAATTATTCACAAGTTGAACACGCGATTGCTTGTGCTTCGGGAAGCGACGCTCTTTTACTCGCGCTTATGGCTGCGAATATTGGACCGGGCGACGAAGTGTTGGTTCCGAGTTTTACTTTTTTCGCTACCGCCAGCGCCGTAACACGTTTAGGCGCAAAACCGGTTTTCATTGATATTGAACCGAAATCGTTCAATATGTCTCCGACCGACGCGGCTCAGAAAATCACCGCACGGACAAAAGCCATGATTCCGGTACATCTTTTTGGTCAAATGTCGGAAATGGTCGAACTCAACCGGTTGGCGCAACAACACGGAATTACTGTTATTGAAGACGCTGCTCAATCTATTGGAGCGGAGTTGGAAGGACGGCGTGCGGGTTCTTGGGGCGATATGGGCGCGTTCAGTTTTTATCCGACAAAAAATCTCGGCGGAGCCGGCGATGGCGGATTGGTCACCACGCGCGACGGCGAATTAGCGCAATGTCTAAAATTATTGCACGTTCACGGGATGGAACCGCGTTATTATCACCGGATTATCGGCATTAACAGCCGTTTGGATTCCTTTCAGGCGGCAATTCTCAATGTCAAAATCAAATATCTCGAAAGTTGGACAATGATGCGCGTCCAAAATGCACGACGTTACAACGAGATGTTTTTTGACGCCGGATTGGAAAACACGATTGGTGTTCCGCAACCGCTTCCGAATCGGCGACATGTTTGGAATCAGTACACGATTCGGGTGTTGGACGGTCAACGCGATGATTTGCGAAAAAATCTGGCAGAACAGAAAATCGGCGCGGAAATTTATTATCCGTTTGGGTTACACGAACAGGAATGTTTCCAATATCTTGGCTACCATCCCGAATCGTTACCGGAAACTTATCGGGCAAGCCGTGAAGTGCTATCGTTACCGATTTTTCCCGAATTGACCGAGAATGAACAACGCATTGTTGTCCGTAACATCAAATCGTATTTCGATATCAACGCCGCAAGACATGTCTTTCCGGCAACAACCGCCGCTCCAGTTAAAAAACGTGACGCGGCATAAAAATCAACCGGCAGGTAATGATTCCGTAGTGTGTATTAGCAGGAAATACTAAAAACGATCTTGTTTGTCCTCATTTTTATGTTCACTACGAAAAACACGAATGTTCACGAAAAGGTTAGGAAAAATAATTTTTCGTGAATATTCGTGTCTTTCGTAGTGAAAAATCTGTATTGGAAATTTCATTGAAATATTACAAAGTGTAGGTGACCTTTTGCCCAAAGATCGCCTCCCTTCGTACTAGAAAATTTTTCAAGGAACATTCAAGGAACATTAGAAGGAACCTCTAAAAATTCATTTTTAATCACAGAATTATTGGTCCCAATTTGTCTCTAATAT
>JAIRLW010000561.1 GCA_031259095.1 Planctomycetaceae bacterium
ATTACCTCATTAAAAACATAAACGAATCATGAGGTAATGAGGTCGGTTTTGGTGGGATTCATTGCTACTGAGGTTTTTTGTTAGGAAAAAATAAGGTTGAAAATAAGGTTTGCGAAAACCTGTTAAAAGACGTTTTGGAAAATTCCACTGATATATTACACAATAAGCAATTACAATGGATTTTGAAAATTTAATGTACGGTTATCGTCTCGGCAGTCAGGCGATGTTTACCGAACCGCGTCAAACAACGCGCGGGATGATGGGCAATATGTTAAGTCGGAGTAGCGGGAGTAGTCTCGAATTTATGGAACATCGGGAATATTTGCCCGGCGACGATTTACGCCGTATCGACTGGAACGCCTACGCCCGAAGTGATCGGCTTGCCGTTAAACTTTTTCGGGAAGAAGTCAATCCGCATGTCGATTTGTTGCTTGATATTTCACGATCCATGAATCTTGCCGGAACAAAAAAAGGAGAAGCAACTTATGCTTTAACCGGTTTCTTTGCGTCAGCCGCAGCTGAATCGCGGTTTTCCTTCCGTGTTTTTGTAACCGAAAATGGTTGCCGGACATTGGAGCGATCACATTTGTTACCGATGGATTGGGAACCGTTTGATTTAACATCAACCAATTCGCCGAAAGACGCATTGCTCCAAATGCAGCCGGATTGGAAACCGCATGGAATACGGATTTTTGTCAGTGATTTTCTTTTTATGGCGGATCCGGCGTTCATTGTTCCTCAAATTGCCGGAGACGCCGCCGTAACAATTTTCGTGCAATTACTCGCCGAATCAGACGCCGAACCGCCTCAACAAGGCAATCTCCGTTTGACCGATTGTGAAAACGGGGAACAACTGGAATTATATCTTGACTTGTTAACGCGGGAGCAGTACAAACAGAATCTCGCAAGACATCAGGAAAATTATCATCTTACCGCTCGGCGTTACGGCGCTTCCCTGATGACGGTGATCGCTGAACATTTCCTCGAAACTGGTCGCCTTGATGAACTTTTCCACCTCGAATTACTAAAAGGGAAAGGAAATCTCTAAAAATACCATTATACTTAATACTCAATACTCAATACTTAAGGAAACTTCTAAAAACTTCGACTGAAATCGACCAAAATCGATTTTAGTCGAATTGGGGCGAATTGGGGCGATTGGGGGCGATCAAAAAACAAGTTCTTAGAAGTTGCCTTAAATTTAAACACAAATTTGTCTTAAAAAATTATTGTCCCTTAACCCCAATTTTAGGGACAGAAGGGACTTTAGCGACAAATTGGGACAAATAATTCTGTAATTTTAGAGAATGCCCTTAAAAGGAAAGGAAATTTTTTTCTTTTTCTGGAAATTCTATCTATTCTTTGTATTTTATCTATTTAGTTTTCATTTCTTAAACTTTATCCTTTCGCTGTTCAATACAACTAATCTACGAGTTCTAGGAAAAAGAGAGAATTGTTAATAATTTCATTTTTTTTGAAAATTGCTCTGGAAATAAAACCGACTTTTTGTGTATTATGCAACTGTTCTCTTTTTTTTGCGATAAACGGATCAACAAAAAAAGAGTTCCAATGGAAATTTGACGTGATTATTATGAAGAGGTTCGTGAAAATTGTTAAAAGAATTGTAGTTGCCTTAGTGCTTTGCCTTGCGCTGGTCGGGGTTTATGCGCTCTTAAGGAAGGCTCCGCAATTGAACGTTTCCTCTGAAGATATTCATTATTTGAAAGAAGTTGGTATTTCCGCATCGGAATCCGCGTCGGACGAAGGACTTTCCGGCGCTCACGGTTCTGTTCAAGGTGCGCCGCCACTTGTTGCACCGTCGGGAACTCAAGGTTCCACAACACCGCCCGGCTCTTTCGGAATACCATCATCCTTTTCCGCGCCAACCCCATTGTTGGCAACCGGATCAGAACCTCCGACATTAGCAACAACAACAGCAATCGTAAAAACCGAAGCTCCACCATTTGCAACAAATTCTGAAGATTTGCCATTGGCGGCAAATTCCGAAGCGCCGCCATTTGTTACCGCTAACTCTGGAGTACTTACCGCTTCACCTTTTGCCATTCCGGTTCCGGTTCGAACTCCAGCAACTCCTTCGGTTCCATTACAACAAGTTCCAATACAACCGGTTCCACCAGTTCCGATTCAAACTCCGATGCCGCCGATTGTACCGGTTCCGCCGCCTCCATCACCGCCGCCTGATAAACCGGTTACACCTGATAAATCAGTTACATGGGATGGACCGATTACGGAAGTTGTTTTTGTACCCTCCACTGATCTTTCTGATCAATGGAGGGCTTCCGGCGTTGTGGAACATTCCGCCGAATCGTTTGAATCGTTGCCAAAACCGGTTGATCCGTTTTTGGCTTCCGCCGTTTCTGCACCGGTTCCAGTTCACACTTCGGAACCGCCCGCGCCTGCCGCACAGAATCAGAATATCGTTTCGCCGAATAATAATGTTCTTGATAATGTTAATGTTAATGTTAATGTTAATGTTAATAATAATTTACCGGTTAATAAAAAGAATGTTAGTGTTTCCGATAACCAAATTAAACGTCTTCCGGCTGTTGCGGAAAAACCGCTGAACGCGGAAACTCGACAAGCGAAATTGCCGGAAACAAGTCAGACGGTTACAACGCCAACTGATTTTGAAAAAAATTCGGCTTTGTTTGTCCCGTCCATTCCCATCAATTCGCCTAAACGGTTATATTCGCAAACATCGCCTTTGCCGGACGAAAAATATCCTCCGCTTAAATCGAAAGATTATCGACAAACGTCAATTCATCATAAAGATGTTGCTTTTGTTTCGGTAACGCCGTTGACGGGCGAAGCGCAACCAATGATTTCTTTTGTTCCGCAAAAAACGGAAAAGACTGAAACAAAT
Organism: Planctomycetaceae bacterium; assembly: GCA_031259095.1. Classification (GTDB taxonomy): domain Bacteria; phylum Planctomycetota; class Planctomycetia; order Pirellulales; family Thermoguttaceae; genus WRKP01. The sequence goes on from JAIRLW010000561.1 coordinate 2,885, forward strand.
GTCGTCCAAGAATCGATTCCCGTAACAACCGTTTTGCCAACGGAACCGGAACAGGCAACAAGAATGCCGGAACCGGATACGTCGTTTGTGAACGCTTACACGCCGGCGGCTGAAGTAAAACCGATTATTGATTCGATTCCGTTTGTTGCGGTTGACAGTTCAGCGGTTTCGCCGGCAACAGAAGTTCCGGTACAGCAAACCGCACCGATGATTCGTGAAACGGTGGAACGTTTTATTAAGGCTCAGACACTGTTGATTGAATCGGGAGACGCCAACAAAATTCGCAACGCTTTTATCCAGTTAAGCCGACTTTATGAACATCAGGAGTTAAACGAAGCGGAAAAAGCGTCTATGAAACCGTTGCTTGACCGTTTGGCGTTGAATGTGATTTATTCGCGTAACGCTCATATTTTGGAACCGGCATATACTATCAAGTTGGGCGATTCGATTGATTCTATTGCCCGAACATTCGACCTTTCACCGACATTGTTAATGAAAATCAATGGTCTTACCGGTGCAAGACCGTTGGAACCGGGAACGGAATTAAAAGTGATAGTGGGACATTTCGATGCGAAAATTTCTGCCGGACACCGCGAATTAACGTTAATATTAGGCGGTCTCTATGCCGGTCGTTTTCCGATTGCTCTGGGCGAGCGGATTGAACATTTACGCGGCGAGTTTTATGTCAGTTCTAAAACAGACACTTGGAACGAAAAATCGTTGACATTAAACAATGGTGTTGTTTTGTACGGAACAGATCGTCCGCAACCCGGTGATCCGCTGGCAACAACTGTTCGGTTGAAACAACAAGACGCCAAAGAATTATTCGATATTTTGACCGAAGGTTCTGTGATTGTTTTCGAAGATTAAAGATTGATGAGCAGATCGCAGATCGGCAATCAGTAACAATAGACCGTTATGGATGAGTTTCTCTTGGTTTATTTGTTGCCTGATCCCAATAAGGCGACAAACGCCGTAATCTCGCAACAATTTCAGGAAATTTATCAATAACAAAATCAATTTCGCTTTCTGTTGTGTAACGACTCAGGCTGAACCGGACAGAACCATGTTTTGCCGTAAAAGGAACATCCATTGCGGTTAAAACATGCGACGGTTCCAGCGAACCGGAAGTACACGCGGAACCGCTTGACGCACAAATTCCAATCGCGCTCAATTGATACAAAATTCCTTCGCCTTCAATATAATGTACAGCAATATTCAGCGTGTTCGGCATTCGTTCCACTCCAGAACCGTTGACTTCGACATTGGGAATTTTTTGTACAATTCCGGCTTCCAATTTATTGCGCAAATATTCCATACGTTTCCGGTCTTCTTCGTGAGTTTCGGCGGCACGCTCAACCGCTTTTGCCATTCCGATAATATACGGAACATTTTCCGTTCCGCCGCGCCGTCCCAATTCCTGATGTCCGCCAATCAGTAACGTCCGGCATCGCGTTCCGCGCCGAAGATACAAACCGCCAATCCCTTTGGGCGCATGAAATTTATGTCCCGAAAACGCTAACATATCGACGTTGCAAAAATTTTCGTCCAGCCGAATGGGAATTTTTGTCATGGTCTGTGTTGCATCGCAAAGAAACAAAATGGACGAATCGGTTTCTTTGACAACCCGCGAAAGACGTTCAATCGGAAACACCACGCCGGTTTCATTGTTCGCATGCATTATCGAAACAAGAAGCGTGTCGCTCCGCAATTCCCGTACAAATTCTCCAAGATTCAAATTACCTTGACGGTCAACGCCGATAAAGGAAACTTCAAATCCTTCCCGTTGTAACGATTTTCCGACTTCGAGAACGGCGGGATGTTCTACGGCGGTCGTGATCAGACGCCGACGTTCAGGATTGGCTCGAATCGCGCCGAAAATCGCGGTGTTGAGACTTTCTGTTGCGCAAGAAGTAAACAGCAATTCCGATGGATGCGCCGCACCCAAAAATCCGGCAATCAATTCGCGTGAAGACTCAACCGCATGTTTTACCGGTTTAGCTGCGTCATACATGGAACTCGGATTGAAATATTCGTTCCCGAAAAACGGAGTCATCGCGTCCCGAACTTCGGGCGCAACCGCTGTTGTCGCATTATTGTCAAGATAAATCATTTTAGTGAATAGTTAATAGTGAGTAGTGAATAGTTGTAATTGTTCATACGCAACATAGTATTGTAACAAAAAACGGTAGGCGACCTTTCGCCGAAAGGTCGTGCCGGTTGAGTCGTCCCTGCCTGTGATTGCCTCCCCAAAATTCGAAATAATCAGAAAAATTCCCCTGAAATAGTACTATTTTTGTAATATACCAGTGGAATATTTATTTTTTATATTGCCCCTTCAGTGCCAATACTTTTTTAACCTCAAACAATAATTCCACTGACATATTACCTATTTTTTTATTCGAGTTCCTTTACCAGTTTTTCATCCCATTCACGTAGTTGCTTGTTTGAATTGAATTCGGGATGTTGTGTTAATAATTTTCGTTGTTGGGTGCGAAGAGTTTTGAGTTGAACGGGATCGGTTTGCCAATACACGCGGATATCCAACACTTGGCAAAGTTCCAACCATGTTTCCGGTGACGGAAATTCATGAATCGTTTCAATATCTTTCGCATAATCATTCATCAATTCCATAGCATTATCGGTTTTTCCGCGTTTGAACAGAAACAAGGCGTAAGAAAGATGAACGCGCCGGAACATAAAGTAATCGTCCGAAGTCATCTCACTGTTTCGAAAACGTTCCCGAATCAGTTTCCGCGCCTCATCGAATAACAGCAACGGTCTCATTGTATCAAAAACATCTCCCGACACTTTGGCGTAATTGATCAACGAATGCGTAAGACAACGATCCGCATCAGGAATTTCCTGTCGAATCAAATCACGCGCCAAATTGATTTCCCGATCGAAAAGATGTTCCGCTTCCGTAAAACGTTTTATTGTTATACACGTATTCGCCCAATATTGTAATGCCCGCCGAAGTTCGTCCGCATAATAATTATAACTATTTTGTTCTGGTTCTTCCAAATCTTCTTCAGAAATAGACCAATCCGATTCTCCCGCTTCCGCTGCAAAATATTTATGTTGAGCCTTGAGTTTGTTCAGGTGAAGCAGGAGCAATTCCCACTGTTCCACCGCAAACGCCCATTCTTCACACGCTTGTTCAGGTTTATTCATCAACATAAAAAAGGTTGCCCGTGTTTTATGGAAAAAAGCGGACTTCACACAAAAAAATTGATTGATGTTTTGTTTTTCCGAATTACTTTGCTGTTTCCTGATAAGTTTAATTCCTTTCGTACACACGTCCATTGCCATATCAAGCCAACTTTGAAAATCTTCCGGTTCGTGTTGTGTTACACTTTCAGGCAGATGATCGGAATCCATCTCCGAAAGTCTTTTAAGCCGTCGAACAATTGTTTCCGGCAAATTGCCGTCCGACATCACTTCCTCCGAAAAATTACTGCTCCTGAGAATAATTTCAACAAAATTAGCAAATTGCGAATACGCGAGCAAGACATCGAATACCGCCAATTTATTACCGTCATTAAAAAGTCCGACCACATCGTCCATTGCATTTTGGAACAATATCATTGCATCACCGAGACGATGTTGCCGAGTCTGTAGGACCGCAGTATATTCCAATACTTCACTCCACCTTATTTTTGCAACATGAATATTTGTTGAGTCGGCTTCTTCGTCGGCAATGGATCGGAACAAACGCATTGCCCGAATCGCATCTTTTTCCGCTGCCGAAAGATCGTCTTGCTCTTCCCATAACGTGCAGCGTAAACGATAAATAGACGCCAATTCGTCCCGAAATTCCAACTTCCCGTCATCAACTACCGATTCAAGTATCTTCATCGACCCATTGATCAAAATAAACGCTTGTTCCGATTTTCCCAGTATTTGAAGAATCCCAATCATTCTTCGGTACGCGGCAATGAGATTCGGTAAAATTTCGTCGTAACCCGCTTCCAAACGTTGGTGAAGAGTCGGTAACGCTTTTTCCTTCATCACCAGAGCATCTTCCAATTTTCCCTGAGCGACCAGCATGTTCGCCAGATTGAGCCGGACAATTCCAATCGAATACGGAATAAAAGTTTCATCTTCATCATCTTCCGGTCGAAATTCTGTAGCATATTGATATTGTTGCACCGAATCTTCAAACGACGTTGACGCTTCGTCATAACGTTTCATTGTGGTCAGGATAGTGCCGCGATGCATCAACACATTCGCCAAACCAATACGAAGTGCATAATTTCCGGCTAACGGCATTTCGTTTTGGCGTAGAATTTCGTAATAAACGTCACGGCAACGGTCAAACTCTTCCAACGCCGCCGCAATATTACCGCGCCGTTCAAGAAGCATTCCATGCTGTAAATAAAGCGTTGTCAACATGATTTTCGCCTGCGATTCTCCGTCGGCAACCAAATTCCGAACAATCTGAATCGACTTTCGTAACGAACTAAACGCTTGCGGAAGATTGCCGAGTTGTTCGTAGAGTTTGGTCAATTTGAGTAACGCCTGAATTAGAATCGGGTACAGTTCATTGGCTCCGTCGGTGATTCCTTGATGAACCGTTTCAAACGCTTCTTGAAAATCAGGAAGAGCTTTTCCGGCGTCTCCGCTTTGAATTTTAAGATCGCCGGAGGTGAGGAGTGCGGGAATGAGTTGCAGCCGATATTCCGAGCCGTCGATATGAGTTAAACGCCGCCAGATATTCACTGCCTGCTCTTGCGCCGCAATTGCCGCCGAATAAGCCCCAAGAGGATGAATCAAAATTTTCGCTTTATTCGCCAATGCCATCGCCAAACCGTTTTGTGTGACGGGATTATTTCGGTCGGTTTTTTCGATGAAGTAGCGAATTGCTTCGTTCAACGCAACCAAACCCGCTTCCGCGCCGCGGTGAAACAAGGTGATTGTTGCCCGAAACAGAAAACAAGGAATCAGAAACATCTGAAATTCGTCCTGATCATACTCTACCAATTTTTCAACAATCTCAATTGCTTCATCAACGCGAAAAATTGCATCTTCAAACTGCCGATTAACCGCCGAATTCTGAGCCGACAACAGCAACACTTTTGCCAGTTCCGGTTTCAGATAAAACTCGCCGGCAGCAATTTTAGCACGAAGACGTACAACCGCTTCTTCAGGAGTTTCATGGTAATATTGGTTATCAAATTCATTCATAGCAATGAGCATTAGAAAAAGTAAATTTGTCAAACAACCCCAAATTTTTTAACCACGTGATTATAACTCAAAACTCCAAATGGGAAAGAGAGGAATAGTTAATAATGAATAGTTAATAGTGAATAGTACATAGTTACAGAGAATGAATTTGTCCCATCGTAATATATCAGTGGAATTATTGTTTGAGGTTAAAAAAGTATTTGCCCTGAAGGGGCAACAAGATTATAGCCTACCCCAACGGGGTAGGTTCAAGGACCATCACCAACCGAAGCCCTGAAAGGGCATCAAGATTATAAACGGTTCGTCATTTAATTATTTTCCTGTTGCCCTTTCAGGGCGTTGGGTTGACGGAGGGAACTTAACCCTACCCCGTTGGGGTAGGCTATAATACTAGCGCCCCTTTCGGGGCTAATATAAAAAATAAAAATTCCACTGATATATTACGTCCCATCTTAGTCTCTATCGTCTCTTCTGTCCTTAAAAACTTTTCCCACATTCTGAAATAATCGGAAAAATTTTTGAGTTCGGTCTGGAAATGGAAATGAAAAACCGGTACAATGTTCGGATTCGTATGTGGTTTGTGTCAAACCGCATGATGTTGGATATTTATTATCTCAAAAAGGAGTCTGTTTATGATGAAATCAACTCGCCGTAATTTTCTGAAAGCCGCAACAGTAACCAGTGTTGGTTTTATGGTTGCGGAGGGCAATGCTCAGGAAGCAGGTCATTCCCCTGATTCCCCAAATGAAAAACTTGGCGTCGCCTGTATTGGCGTTGGCGGCAAAGGAGGCGGTGACGCCGACAATGCCGCAAAATTCGGAAACATCGTCGCAATCTGCGATGTTGACAAACAAACACTGGAAAATAAAGGAAAAGGGGAAGCCTATCTCAAAGCGAAACAATATGTCGATTTCCGTGAAATGCTCGAAAAGCATGAAAAGGAAATTGATATTGTTACCATCAGTACGCCTGATCACATGCACGCGGCTGCAACCTTAATGGCAATGCGGATGGGGAAAAGTTGTTATACCCAAAAACCATTGACTCGAACCATCTACGAAGCCCGAAAACTCGCTGAAGTGGCTAAAGAAACAGGTGTTTGTACACAAATGGGCAATCAGGGAACAGCGTTAGATTCGTCCCGTATGGCCATTGCCCAACTCAAAGCCGGAGTGATTGGTAAAACGTTGGAAGTGTTCGTTTGGTCGAATCGTCCGGTTTGGGCACAAGGTCCTAATCGCCGAATGACGTTGAATCGTTTTGCAAAAGACGCACGCGAAAAAATGACTACCGACAAAGCGGAAAAAGCAATCTGGGACAAATTCGCCGATATTCAACGGAATTTAGGTCGTCTTGATTGGAAACACTGGATCGGAACCGCCAAATATCGTGAATTTTGGCCCGGAATCTATCATTCGTTCCAATGGCGCGGTTGGTGGGATTTTGGCAGCGGCGCACTTGGCGATATGGCTTGTCATCAGGTTACGGTTCCGTTCGCGGCTTGCGGTTTGAAAGACCCGACGTGGGTTCGAGCCAAATCAACCGGTCACGATTTCGATAGTTATCCGGCGAGTTCTATTATCGAATTTGAATTTCCGGCTAACGAAGAACGCGGTAAAATTCCGTTTTGGTGGTATGACCGCAGCGGCAATCGCCCGCCGCAAGACGTGTTTGCTCCTTACGGAGTTGAAAAACCGGCAAACAGCGGCGTGTTGATTGTCGGTGAAAAAGGCGCGTTCTACAGCAGCGATGATTATTGCGGGAAATACGAACTGCGAGCCAAAGGCGGTGAAATCATTCCGCCAATCCCCGAGGTGAAAGTCGATTATGCCGAAAAGAAAGGGAACAACGATACTGATAATATGTACGAGTTGTTCCGTGCCGTGAAAGCGAAAGACCCGAAAATTTGTCATTCAAATTTCATTGACCGTGCCGGACCGTTGACGGAAACGATTCTGCTTGGCAATCTTGCTGTTTGGGCGGCTGCTGAAGGCGGCGCCGAAGGCGCAATGGGCGAATGGGGCGAAAAGATCGAATGGGACGCCAAAAATCTTGTCGTAACCAATTTGTCCAGTCTCAAAACTCCGGGTGTTGCCGGTCTTATCAAACCGATTTACAGTGAAGGTTATCGGCTTGACTAAGTTTGCCGTTGTAGGGACGCATGGTCGTGCGTCCCTACAGAAAATGTTTGCTCGGAAGGCGGCCTTTTGGCAAAAGATCGCCGGCTTAGGAGGTCGGTGATCTTTCGCCAAAACATCACGTCGGCGATAGCCGGCGCGGCCGCGGGTGAAAACCCTTTGGCAAAAGGCCGTCTATCTTATACTGTCTCTCAAAATTCCGAAATGATTAAAAATTTTCTGCGCTAGTCTTGCGTTTCCGTTAATCGGAATTATACTTTAAAACTGTTATCAATTTTGTTTATTGATTTTTATGTTCAAATTTTCAACAGATTAAAAAATTGGGAGTCAAAAATGTCGATGTTACCCGAAAATCAATGTAACGCAGACTGCAATCATCAACATGTTGATTTGGAAACGCTCAAAAACCGTGTTACCGAACTCGAAAAAACCGCAGTCAGAACCATTGAACAAAACGAAGAACTTGCAGAACTGTATGCCGCGTGGGCAATAGAACTCTGTGAAAATGAGGACGCCTTCAATGAGGTACTCGATCTGTATGCCAAAGCAGAATCCGTACTCCAAACAACATTGGCGCTCGGCGAAGATGATGAAATTCGCCGGCGGCTCGGTAATGTGTACCTTCATCGGGCAGTTATCTATAACGATTACGAAGAATTTGAACCCGCCCTCGATTCCTACGATCACGCCATCAACATTCTTAAACCGTTGGAAAATAAAGGCGATGGCGAAGCAAAATACGATATTGCCGGAATCCGTCTGAATCGCGGAATGATCTATCAGGAACTCGGCGAATTCGAAAAAGCAAAAACCGATTTCGAGGAATCCTTCACCGCCTTTCGCGCCGTTGAAAAAATCAGCGATCTCGATACCCGCTTTTATATGGCAAAAGTCAGTGTCGCTCAAGGAAATCTGTTTCAGGATATGAGCGAACCTCTCGATAAAATCGTTGACGCCTACAATCGGGCAATGCGTCTTTTCGTCGAACTCATTGACGTCGGTCAAATGGAACATGAACGGGAACTCGCTAATACCTTGTTACGGCGTTGTGCCGCAACCTATGAATTTTATACCAATAAAGAATTTGAATCGGAAACAGAACGTCTCAACAAAGTCGGCGACATTTTGATTGACGTCGGACGCGGAATCGAAATCCTCGAAAAATTAGCCCAAAACGGAGATTTCGAAAATCGTTTCGACCTTTTCCTTGCGCTCAAAACCGAAGGAACGATGCTTTTGGACGTCAATAAACACCAAGAAGCCTATAACATCTTTGATCGGTTGATTCGGGATTTTGCCGACTTCAACCAGGAAGAGGATCCGGAAGTTCTCAATGTTTTTGCGGAAACGTATGAGCATCGCGGCAGCGCCTTGCTGAATCTTGGCAACACCCAAGAATCTCTGGCGGATTTTGATAACGCCATTGAAATCAAAGAAAAAATTCTGAGTCGGGAATCGGGTCCGGACGAATATTCCCGATCTGATTTCCTGCCGACATTGATACTTTCATACGCCAATCGCGGTAATGCTTATCTAACATTCGGAAATTCAGAACAAGCCAAAAAAGATATTCAACACAGTCTTGACCTCATTCAGTCACTAGACAATGAGGAACCAAGCGGCGAATTAGAGGAAATCAAAAAACTCGTTGAAAATCTATTGGGACAACTGAAATAACAAAAGGGGAATTCTCTATTTTGCCATGCGATGTCCGTTTTGCCATCAGGATAATGATAAAGTGGTCGATACGCGAACCAGTGACGACGGCTTTGTTGTTCGCCGCCGCCGGACATGCGGTACTTGCGGCAAACGTTTTACCACTTATGAACGAGTCGAAACGACTCAGATTCGTGTGATCAAGCGGAATGGTCAGCGCGTTCCGTTTGATCGTGAAAAACTCCGGCAAGGACTGGAAAGAGCCTGTTGGAAACGGCAAATCAGCGACGCTCAAATTTCGACGTTGATTGCTCAGGTTGAAAGCGATATTGATTCTATGTTTGAAACGGAGGTTGAGAGTCAATTTATTGGCGAGCGGGTGATGCAATATCTTGGAGAATTGGATCAGGTTGCTTTTGTCCGTTTTGCCAGTGTTTACCGGCATTTTCAGGATGCCAGCGATTTTGCCAAAGACTTAGGTGAAATGCTCGAAGACCCCGATGAAATTCCGTATCATCTAAAACACTTAAAACATTCCCCAAAACTTCGTTTTTCAAAAGCAAATACAAAAAGAATCTAATGAAGCGGGACATTTTTCGCTAACGCCGCTTGGGGAATCTCTAAAAGACCATTTGCCAAAAACAACTGTTTATAGGCTGATTATTAAAATGGGTAAAATTTTTCTGACTATTTCGGGATTTAGGGAGACAATCAGCCATAGATTAAAGACGATCAGGCGCAGATTAAAGACGATCAGGCACAGATTAAAGACGATCAGGCGCAGATTAAAGACGATCAGTCACAGATTAAAGACGATCAGGCGCAGATTAAAGACGATATGAAGTAGAAAACGACAATTTTGTCTTCAAAGGCAGGCGATGAAGGGTGAAACTCCTTCGATGAAATGCCGTCTATCTTTGGTCCCAAGAGTCCCTATTGTCCCATTTGTCCCAAAAATACTTGCCGTGAAGGGACATTAGGGATAAATAGGACATGAGGGGGCAATATTTTCCATAATCAACTGCTAAAAATAAGCGGACATAGACGGCAACCTTTGGGCGGCAGGTTGCCGATCTCCATGATTCACTTTCTACTAT
>JAIRLW010000588.1 GCA_031259095.1 Planctomycetaceae bacterium
CTGGAATTGATCGGCGGTGAACATCGGGCAATGCTGTTTGATCGTGCGCATTCCGTTTTGGCGTCGTTGGAACCGGTTGATGATGATTTTCGTACAACACTTCGCAATCATTTGACGGAATGGTCAAAGAATAATCCAAAAATCGTCGGCTGGATTCGTTCACTGGATTCTATTGCTACAGCGGCAAGACCGGTAATTACAGTAACTTTTTTTGTGAGCGGTTTGGCATTGGGGGCGCAAGTGGTTAGTCAAGTACTGGGCGAGGTTGCGGTTGCGGGTGGAATAACCGCTGGCGGAGAAGCGGTTTTACACGTCGGTTCCGAAGGCGCACAACGGAGTATTGCACAGTTGTTTCAGAAAATTCAGGAAGATTATGTTCTTGCTCGTTCCAAACGTTTTTACACGGAATTTCACAAAGAACTTTGGCATGACGTGATTGACCGCTTCCGAACCGGAGCCGCTGTCGCCGAATCCGAAATCTTCAGGCAATGCCAACAGTGGACTGTTCCTGAATAAAAGGCGCATCTTTTAAAAATTCGTTTTTAATCACAGAATGATTTTGTCCCAATTTGTCCCTAATATCCCTAATGTCCCTAAAATTAGGGCTAAGGGATGACAAATGCTTTTTAAAGCAAAGTTGTGTTAAGTAAAAGGGTATTTTTAGAGATTCCCAATCTAAGTCGGAAAGACCATTTCCCTTATAATCCATAAAACCGTTAAAGTTTTTCCTAATCCTTATTTGTAGATTCGCCGATAGTTTTGAATGATAATTGATTTTTATGCTGAAATTTTTAGGGACATTGGAGACAGCGGGACAATAATCTTTAGGATACTTCTAAAAACTTATTTCTTCACAGAATAAAATCGACCGAAATCGATTTTAGCCGATTTTGGTCGATCAAAAAATGAGTTTTTAGAAATGGTCTTTAAATCAAATTTGTGTGTCGGTAAAAGGTATTATTAGAGATTTCAAATGGAGTATGAGTGTATTAAAATCGGATTTTATTCAAGATTCGTCGTCACCAATTTTAATAGGGCAGGAAAAACCAATCCTACACGCAGAAAATCTCAGCATCAAGTTCGGCTCCAATCCGGTACTTCAGGATATTGACTTTTCCGTTTTCAAAGGAGAAACGGTCGCCATTATCGGTGAAAGCGGTTGCGGGAAAACCGTTTTGCTTAAAACATTGATCGGACTCAATAAACCAAATATCGGACGTATTTGCTTTGACGGCAACGATTTGAATCATTTATCCTACTTCGATCTTGCACGAATTCGAACCCGATACGGTTTCGTGTTCCAGCAGGCGGCTTTGTTCGATAGCATGACTATAAGAGAAAATATCGCCTTTACTCTTGTACAGCATACAAATAAATCAAAAAAAGAAATCAATGAAATTGTTGAACAACTCGTCAACGAAGTCGGACTTTCACCGCAAGTTCTCGATAAAAAACCCGCCGAACTTTCCGGCGGAATGAGAAAACGGGTCGGGTTTGCCAGAGCGTTGGCTCTCGAACCGGAACTAATACTTTACGATGAACCCACCACCGGTCTCGACCCTATTATGAGCAACGTCATCAACGAACTCATGATCGAAACTCATACGCATTATAACGTAACAAGTATCATGGTAACGCACGATATGAAATCCGCCTGTAAAGTTGCCGAGCGAATTATCATGTTGTATCCCATCGCCAAACTCAAAGAATCAGAACCGCAAATTATTTTCGATGGAACAACAGAAGAACTCCAATCGTCCAATGATCAGCGCGTTCAACAATTTCTTGGAATCAAAAATTAGTATAGCAAAAAACAAGATAGCGTTGATTTTATCGACTGAAACCGACCAAAGCCGATTGAAGTCAACCAAAATCGAATTTAGTCGAATTTAGTCGATTGAAATCAATCGAAATCGGGCAAAACAATTTTAATTAATTTGTGAACAAAAATTATGGATACACAACAGCGTGAATTTCGGATTGGCGTGATGGTTCTTGCGGCATTGATTGGTCTTGTCGTGTTGATGGTGTTTTTCGGTAAACAGTCTATTGTCAATTTCGGCGGCGAGTACATGATCAGAGTTCGGTTTCAACGCACTCCAGGTATCAGCCGTAATTCGCCGGTATTCAAAAACGGCGTGAAAATCGGGCGTGTTTCCAATGTTCAGTTGGTCGATCAGGATCGGGAAGTCGAAGTCTCCATCCTTATCGCCAATGCCCGAAAACTGTACACTAATGAAGAATGTCATATTCGTCAGACGGTTATCATGGGCGAAGCCTCGTTGGAATTTGCCAAAAAAGCGAATTTTACCGGTAAAATTGAGGAAATTGATCCCGATAAACCATTGGTCGGCGGAACGCCTTCGGATTTAATGAGCGGATTTTCCAGTATCGAAAGCGATTTGACCAGAACAATTAATAGTATTTCCGACGCCGCTGTTCAGTTCAGTAACATTGCCGCCCGAGCAAGCGATTTTTTTGATCGGATCAACTCTTTTATCGGAGATTCGGAAGACTTAAACGCCCGACGAACCTTGTTTGAGGACATGTTTAACGAAATGCGAATGACCATGAAATCAATGAACCAATTAGCCGATGAAGGAAATAAATTTATCGGCGATCCGGTGATTAAAAATAATGTTCGGAAATTTATTACCGACATGCCGGATATTGTGGAACGTTCCCGAACACTCATTGACGGCTCAAACCAATTCGTTCTGGACGCCAGATCGCTGGTCGAACGCGGTAATCTTTCTATGGATAAAATTGTTCGCGGACTGGAAAAAGCGGAACGTGCGTTTGAAAGCGTATCGAAAATCGCCGATAATATTCAGGACGATATTCCAGAATTTGTTACAACTCTTAAACAAAGTGCGGTCAAACTCAATTCGTTGTTCGACGAACTGACCATGATTGCCGAAGGTTTTCGTAATGCCGATGGAACCGTTAAAAAACTGATGCGCGATCCGGAAATGTACGAAAAATTGTTGGTCATACTCGATAATATCGAACAAATTACCGACGACGTGGATAAAATGATTCGAACAGATATTAAACCGATTGCGGGAAATATTAACATTCTGACCGACAAAGCCGCGCGTGATCCGGCAATTTTTATTCGGAATCTGATTCGTAAACAACCGCCGATTAAAGGTTCTCTTCCGATTTGGGGAGATGGACTCGGAAGCGATACGCTTTGCGATTGGGAATCTTTCAGTCGGGGAACGCCATCAGATAATTCAGATAATATCGAAACACCGGAATGGGACGGAATCATAATCGAGGATTCGCCCGCCAATTCGATTATCGAAACAGAATCGCGGATTCATAAACTGCCTAAACCGGTTTTACCAAATATTAATTTACCAAACATTAAATCGTTGTCGAACATTAAATCAGTCCGTCAAACGTTGGAACGTCAGGTTCATTCGTTGCTGCCTGCGGCTTTTTCAGAAAAAAACGCGGAATTGCGGACACTTAGGGCAACCGCCAATTCCAACCGTGTCAAAGTAAAAGTATTGGAAAAACCGGTTTCTGAAAATAAACTAATTCCCGAAAACAAACCTATTCCCGAAGAAGGACGTATCGTCCATGCCGATCCGCGTTACACCATCACCGAAAACGAAAAACCTGTTTATCTACAAATTTCGTACACAACGGAAAATGATAATGAACAATAAAGGTGATGAACCATGAGGACTAATTTTTTTTGTT
>JAIRLW010000572.1 GCA_031259095.1 Planctomycetaceae bacterium
CGAATCGAATTGAATCAGGTAATCGGTAAGACATTGACGGTTGAGGAGTTGCTGGACGATTTTGACGCAGTGTTTATTGGAGTTGGGGCGGGATTGCCGATGTTTTTGAATGTGCCGGGCGAAGATTTGGGCGGCGTTTATTCCGCCAACGAATATCTTACCCGTTCCAATTTGATGAAAGCGTATCAATTTCCACGATATGATACGCCGATTATTCGCGGGCGCAATGTTTGTGTGATTGGCGGCGGGAATGTGGCGATGGACGCCGCACGAACCGCAATACGTTTGGGTGCGGAATCGGTTAAAATAGTCTATCGCCGTTCCCGCGCCGAACTGCCCGCGCGTGCGGAAGAAATTCATCACGCCGAAGAAGAAGGAATTGAATTTCTATTTCTAACAAATCCGCAACAATATCTCGGCGACGAACACGGGAAAGTTCGGGCGATGATTTGTGATCGGATGGAATTGGGGGAACCTGATGCGTCGGGTCGAAGGCGTCCGGTGAAGGTTGCGGATTCGGCGTTTGAGTTGCCGACGGACTGTGTGATTGCGGCAGCCGGAGCGTTGGCGAATCCGCTTCTGACAAAAAACACGCCCGGACTTCAACTCAATCAACGCGGTTATATCATCGCCGACAACAACGGACGTACCAGCCGTTCCCATGTTTGGGCAGGAGGTGATATTGTTACCGGTTCTGCCACGGTCATTCTTGCAATGGGTGCAGGACGCGCCGCCGCCAAAGATATAAACTCTTTTCTTCAACAACCTTCCAATTCCGAAATAGTCGGTTTGAGGTCATTTATGGGAGATGAACCTATTAAAAATAAAGAACTATTTCCTACCGTGTAAAGTGTACCGCCGGAAGTTTATAACAGATTTGTAATTTTTTTTATTTCTGCCGATGGAATCCTCGACCGAATCAGGACTTTTTGAAAAGCGTCAACCGGTTTTTTGGAACGGTTTTGACGTGTTTTTGTTGTTTTTGCTTTGGTTGACGATGATGTCTGTCGGGATTGGAATTGTGTTACCGATTTTTATCGGACAAGACCATTCCGCCCAACAATCACTTCAACCAGTTCAGACAACAACCGATCATCCGCTTTCGCAACTTTTAGAACACGGAAAAAAATCACCGATCATTTTATTGGTTGCTTTTTTTAGCGGAGTTCTTAGTGCGCCGTTGACGGAAGAGTTTTTGTTTCGGCTGGTTTTGCAAGGCTGGTTGACTAAAAAACTAAATCATTGGCAGTTTTCTATCATTATTGTTTCTGTTCTTTTTGCGCTCGCCCACGCCGGAAAACGAACCGTTCAACCTGTGGATATTCAGTTTTACACCATGCTGGGAATTGGAATCATCAATTTATTCCTGTTTTGTTTTGGAATATTTTATCTGGCGACTATTCGCGGCGTTTCTTTTGGCGAACTTGGATTGAAAGCAAACCGGATTTTCTATGATTGGGCTGTTGCGGCAGGAACATTTATTGTATCGGCTCCGTTAATTCTGAGCGTCCATTTTTTATTGCGCAACAATTTCCCGGACAAAATAACGGATCCGATACCGCTTTTTATTTTTTCAATGATTCTTGGTTTGTTGTATTATCGAACCGGACGGCTATTACCGTGTGTTGTGCTTCACGCTCTCCTGAATGGTTTCAGTTTTGCGGTGATTCTTCTTTGAACGTTCCATCGCGGCAAAGGTAAACCAATCCCTTCTAAGGAAGTTTCTACCCATGTAAAAATAATTCTACCGTTATCTTGAATTTCCAAGTTGATTTCCTTACAATTAAGAGCAATTGTTTGTGAGCAGGTGTTTTGAGCGGTGTTTTTTGTTTGAATTTCTGTTTTTTGTCAACGATTTTAAACCCTAAATTTTTGAGGACAAAAATGATGTTTCCTTTTTCCCGTATTTTTTGTTTTTTTATTTTATTTCCGGTTTTGGTGTTACAATGTTTAGGTCAGGAGTTGAATCCGCCGCCGAAATGTTGGCTTTTTTCGTATTTTACTCAGAACGGAGAAGACGGACTTCATCTTGCGTGGAGCGCGGACGGTCAAACATGGAAACCGCTCAAAGAAGGTCAATCATTTTTTACCCCGCCGGAAAAAGTGAGTAAACTTGTTCGTGATCCGTCGATTGTTCGTGGTGCGGACGGGACATTTCATTTAGTCTGGACTGGTTCGTGGACAGGTAAAAATATTGGTTACGCATCTTCGCGTGATTTGATCGAATGGATGAATATTCGTTCCATTCCGGTAATGGAGTATGAACCAACCACACGGAACACTTGGGCTCCTGAATTATTTTACGATGAACCTTCACAAACGTTTTACATTATCTGGTCATCGACGATTCCCGAAAAATTTCCAGAAACCGTTGCTTCCAGCGAAGGCAACGGCAATCATCGAATGTACTACACGACAACAAAAGATTTCAAAACATTTTCCGAAACAAAAATATACTGGAATCCGAATCACAACGTGATTGACGGTTTTCTCACTAAGGATGGCGAGCGGTATCTTTTGTTTTACAAGGATGAGACCTTGAAACCGGAAGCGAAGAAAAATATTTTACTGGCGATTGGTTCTTCGCCGACAGGACCGTTTGAAGTACAAGGAGTGATTTCGCACACAAATTGGGTTGAAGGTCCTACTGCTTTGAAAATTAACGATAAATGGTTGGTTTATTACGATTGTTACTCCAAACATCATTTCGGCGCAGTTAAATCGAAAGATTTGAAAAACTGGCAAAATATGACGGACAAACTTTGTTTTCCGGTTCACGCGCGGCATGGTACCGCATTCGAAATTGATTCGGAAACATTAAAAAAATTGCTCGACGTAAGACCGTAAATAAGTAACAGTCAGTGTTAATTGTTCTGATTATTACGAAATTGGAAGGGCAATTATTGACGTTCATCATCAAGAAACGGCAAGAAAGAAGTTGCAAAAAATTTATTAGATAGTTTAGAACACAATGGATATTCTTAACGAAATTATTGTTTCGCGTCAAAAGGATTACGAAACGAAAATTGTTTCCGAAACAGAATTGCGTATCCGTTATCGGGAACGTCATGATTTCCGGTCATTTCGTACGGCATTGCAACATAAAATACAAACATCGCCGAACACGGCGGCCGTGATTGCGGAAATCAAACGCGGCAGTCCGTCCAAAGGATTATTTGCTCCCGATCTGAACCCGATTAATTGCGCAACAGAATATGAAACCGGCGGAGCGGCATGTTTGTCCGTGTTGACCGAACCGCATTATTTTTCCGGTTCGCTGGAATACCTTATTGCGGCACGAAAAAACTGCCGTTTGCCGGTGCTGCGCAAAGATTTTATTGTTTCGGAATATCAGGTTTACGAAACGGCGTTGTATGCGGATTGTATGCTGCTGATTGCCCGATGTCTGGAAGCAGAGCAACTCAAAAATCTGTACGATCTGGCAACTTCGTTACGGATTGATGTACTGGTTGAAGTTTGCGGCGAAGAAGATATACGAAAAATTGAACCGTTCCATTTTCCGCTGATCGGTATTAACAACCGGAATCTGGCAACAATGAATGTTGATACGGAAAGCGCCGGAAAGTTCGCACGTTATTTTTCATACGATCAAACGATTGTCGCCGCCAGCGGTATTTCTTCCCGCAGTGATATTGAAATGATAATGAAATTCGGAATCCGTTCCTTTCTCATCGGAGAAAGTTTGTCGAAAAGCCGCAACCGAATTGAAACCCTACGGCAACTCGTCAATGGAAATTAAATAAGTGCGGTTTAGAATTTGTGGTTTGTAACGCAACCGGAATTTTTAGAGATGTTTATAAATATTTTTGCTGGAGAAATCAATTATGGCAGTTGCAAGTTATACAGATCAAGATTTAAGAAACGGTAATTTATTTGAAATAAAAACCGAATTTTAAAGTGTGAGGAGTATACTATAAGACTTATTGAGATTATTCCGTCAAATGGATAAGGGGGGAAAAGTTGCCGATTACTTCGCCGGTTCCGATTGAATTGATGAGGTAAAACATGTTGAAAAAAAAAAAACGTTACAGAACCGGTGAATCGCCTATCTCTGAATTACTGACGTGCGGTTTGCCATCGTTTTTGTTGGAAACGGAACGTCAGCCAGAAGATAAACCATGTTATGGTTATAAGACTAAGGAAATGAATTTGTTCTCCATAGCGTATCGTTTGATCGGGATATCCGCGAATGTTGAGTTCGAGCATCAGCAACGCCGGACGTGAATAGCAAAAAAACGACAACCAACGGAATACTTCCATCGTCGATTTGACTTCCCAGTCCGGCGGTAACAATTCGGTTGTTTCCGCCGTTTCGGACTTTTCTGTGTTCATTATTTTTATCATCATGACCGGACGAATCCGTTCCGGCGAATCAAACGAGTCGGCGGAATTGCCGGCTGCAACCGTACTCAGCAGAATCTGAGGCATGATCAACAACGGAACCAACGCCACTGCCGCACTTTCTGTTGACGCAAGACTGGAAATCACCAACCCAAGTCCCACGCCGGCTCCGTAACAACCAAATAAAACTTCCGGTAACATGAAACCTCTCAATAAAATCATTTCATCGTTTAACGTGTCCAGACAAAAAAATCGGCAACACCAATAAAGCGTTTGCCAAAGTAAACCAATCTGAATAGAACCCAATAGGAAATAAAATAACGCTTTGCCAAGCAAAAAACAGTTCATACCAAGACCCGATAAATGTTCCTGAATATACCATTTTCGTTCGCTCACAATCCCCCGAACCGAATTGTTCATTCCAAACCAAAGAGAAACAATAATCGAAAAAAATAGTAACGGATAAATATTGCTCTCGCTCTGCTGACTCAACACAATCAGAAAACCAAGAATCAGCGGAAGAAACAATGTCGAAATCAACAGAAAACGGTCTTTCCAAAAAATACGCAAACTTCGTTCAAAAATGTCAAACGTTTGACGCGCCGCCGGAAAACAAATGAACATGTTGTCCAGAACACGAAAAAGAAAACGGAACACAACATAAAATAAAAAGCGGAACAATATATTGAAAAACGGAAACAGAATATGACCAACCGGTCGAAGCGTTTCCAGAAAATTTGACCCAAGATATCCGACCGGATGATTCCATTCAGATGTTTCAGAATTTCGATTCCAATAATAAATGTCGGGATCGGCTTCGAGTTTTTCAAAAAATTTTCCGTAATCTTCATTTTTTTCGTCCATTTTTTTGATCAATTGTTCGGTCGGAAGAAAATCGAGGAGTTTTCCGCATTCGGTTTCCTGACCAACAAGTTTGATTTTATCAATTACCGCAACTTTATCAAAAAGTTTAATGTTTTCCATCACATGAGTGGAACAGAGAACGGTTGTTCCCGATTCGGCAATTCCTTTCAGTAACAACATCAGTTTGCGTTCCATCGCGGGATCAAGTCCGGCAGCCGGTTCGTCGAGAATGAGAAAACGCGGATGACCAAGCAATGCTATCGCAATGCCAACCCGTTTACGTTGACCGCCGCTAAGTTTGAAAATTTGTTTATCCTGATGTTCTTTCAACCCGACACGAAGTAACGACAAATTAACATGATCCGAAATATCTTGAACCGAACTCTTCGGCAGCAAAAGTCTTGCGGCATACCAAACGTTTTCGCGAATAGTCAATGCCGGATATAAAGCATCGTGTTGCGGAACGTAGCGGAACGACTTTTTATATTCCTCAAGGTGTTCGGCAATGTCCAGACCTTGATCAAAAAGTATCCGGCCGGAAGACGGTAAACCGGTTAACGATAGGATTTCAATCAACGTACTTTTTCCGCAACCGCTCGGACCAAGAATACCAACAAATTCATTAGGGCGAATCGTAAACGATATATCCTTGAGAATCTGCCGTTTTTCACGAATAACACTGATATTTTCCAGTTGTAAGTTCATCATTCGTTCTTGTTGTTTGCGGATTTACCGATATAATTTTAGTTGATAGTGGAGAGTGGATAGTGGAGAGTAACCCAAACGATTGACGTTTATTTTCAATAGTGATTTTTTTCCTCGTCCCTAACGGGACGAGGCAATGTTTCGCCGAAACATCGCATGAATCAGAGCCGACGCGACATTTTGGCAAAACGCCGTCTATCTCTCTTGCCGCCCTTTCAGGGCTATGTTTTTATTATTCGTTACCCGCCCCGTTGGGGCGGGCTATAATCCAACAGCCCTTTCAGGGCGTAAGGAAAACACCATTTCCTACACTATTAACTATTCACTATTAACTATTAACTACTAACTATTCACTCTCCACTATCAACTCTCCACTATCAACTACTTCAATATATCATGATCAGAACAATAAAGGAATTACGCTGTTGGTCGCGGCAACAGCATCACGCTCAAAAACGAATCGGGTTAGTGCCGACAATGGGCGCATTGCACGAAGGTCATTTAAGTCTCGTCAAAACCGCAAACCAATATTGTGAAGCAACTCTCGTTTCGATTTTTGTCAATCCGGCTCAGTTCGGAGTCAACGAAGATTTTTATCAATATCCCAGACCATTGGAAAATGATTTACGGCTTTTACAAACGGTTGGTTCGCCGGAAGTTTTTGTTCCTGATGTTGCGGAAATGTATCCGGCAGGATTTGATGCGTTGGTTCATATCGGCGGCGTCACCCAACCGTTTGAAGGCGCATTTCGTCCAACTCATTTTGACGGCGTTACAACTGTTGTCTTAAAACTCTTTCTCGCCTCAGAAACAGATGCCGCTTTTTTCGGACAAAAAGATTTTCAACAGGTTTGTGTGATCCGAAAAATGGTTACCGATTTGAATATTCCGGTTGAGATTGTCGTTTGCCCAACCGTCCGCGAACCGGACGGTTTGGCAATGAGCAGCCGAAACCGTTATCTCACCGAATCACAACGCGCTCAAGCTGTTGTGTTATCGCAAAGCCTGACGCTTGCGGAAAAAATGATTATCGACGAAAAAATCTTCAACACCGAAACGATTAGGCAAAAAATTAGGCAAAAAATTAGGCAAAAAATCCGTTCCAAAATCGAAACCGCTTCCGATATGAAAATTGATTATATCGCCATCGCTAATCCTAAAACGTTAGACGAATTGACAACAATTGATTCTGATGCGGTCATTCTGGTTGCCGCCAGAATCGGAACAACCCGGCTAATCGATAATGTACTCCTCTCAATAGCGGATCATCGATAGGGCATCTCTAAAAATTTTTTTCTAATCACCGAATTATTAGTCCCAATTTGT
Organism: Planctomycetaceae bacterium; assembly: GCA_031259095.1. GTDB lineage: Bacteria > Planctomycetota > Planctomycetia > Pirellulales > Thermoguttaceae > WRKP01. The sequence continues at coordinate 7,258 of JAIRLW010000572.1, forward strand.
CCTTTTTGTTCTTTTTGTCCCTAAAATTGAGGTTAAGGGACGATAGGGACGGTAGAGACAAAAGGGACAAAGGGGACGAATGATTTTTAAATCAAAGGCGCGTTTAGGAAAGTACAATTGGTAAAATGTAGTTCTACAATTGGTAAAATGGTAATATATCAGTGGAATTTTTGTTTGAGGTTAAAAAAATATTCGCCCTGAAAGGGCAACATAAGCCAGCCCGCCGCAACGCGGCGGGTTGGAATCCCTAATAAGACCGCCCT